>JAYSPO010001080.1:0-2959 GCA_043722015.1 Candidatus Kuenenia sp.
TGATGAATACCGGCGCGTTTCGCAGTCAGGCTATTCCGTTTCGAATCGCGCTCTGCCGCATTCCGCTGCTGGGAACATTGGGAGACCGCGGCTTGAACCTGTTCGCCCGCGCCGCTCTGACGATGGCCGTCGAGAAACCACTCAGTCCTGCTGCGCGGGCTGGTTTTATCGCCCCGTATGATTCGTGGACGCATCGAATTGCCGTGCATGAGTTCGTGCAGGACATTCCGCTCAAGCCCTCTCATCGCAGCTATGCGACGCTGACTGAGGTCGAGCAGTCGCTGGAACAGTTCCGCGATCATCCGATGCAGTTGATCTGGGGCATGAAAGACTGGTGCTTCACGCCGCATAATTTCCTCAGCGAATTCCGCCGCCGTTTTCCGAACGCCCATTCGCTGGAACTCCCGCACGCTGGCCATTACGTATTCGAAGACGCTCCGGCAGAACTGCTGAGACAGGCGCGCATTTTTCTTGACGGTTGATGGAACGGTTGCTGGTGTCTGGTACTTGTTCATAGAATCAGATTGTTTTATTTGAGATTTGAAATTTGAGATTTGAAATACGAAGCGCGTGCCCAGCGGGCCGCGATTGTTCTATTTGAGATTTGAGATTTGAGAGCGTGGCGTTGCCCACGCGGTTTAACGAATGTGCCATCCCTGACCGCACGCCGTATATTTCGGATGAGGCCATACCTCGCTGGAACTTTTCTTTATGACCATCGAACACATCCTCGTCATCCCAACGCCTGTCTTTCATCAGGTCGGGCACTTCCAGGGTTTTTGCGGCGAGATCGATCGCTACCTGGAGGTAATTTTGAATCCTCAGCACGCCAGCTATCGGCCTCGGCCCGAGATGGAACAGGATCCAACCTTCAAGCAATTGATACCGTACTGCGTGTTTCGCTGCAACGGTGAGGTTTTCTACTACCAGCGCGGGACGGCTCAGGGAGAATCGCGGTTGCATGCAAAGCGATCCGTCGGAGTCGGCGGGCATGTGTCAACACTGGACATGGACGGCAAACTCACGCCCTATCTGGAAGGCATGAAGCGGGAAATCGAGGAAGAAGTGGAAATTGGGACGGGCTGGCAGGAGAAGTGCGTCGGGCTGATCAATGACGATGAAACGGAAGTCGGAAAAGTTCACCTCGGGATCGTACATATTTTCGATTTAGACAATCCCAAAGTTCGACCCCGTGAAAAGTCGATGATAAACGCAGGATTCGCACCTCCGTCAGAATTGGTGCGCCAAATTGATGAATTTGAAACGTGGTCCCAGATCTGCCTCAAGTACCTTGCAGAGCTGGAAACTCAATGAAAAATGCGGATTCCTGCGGATGATGCGGGCTTCATTGGCGTCAGAACTGCGCCATTCGGTCGAATTGTGAAGGATCACGATGGACTGCGTGGACTCGAAAACATCAACGTACTCCGGCAATCATTGCCGAAACGATTCAAGGGAGTGAACGATGAAAACGTCATGTGCTGTACTGCTGCCAGCACTGCTCGTGCTTGGTGGCATGTGGTTCTCGGCTTCGGCTCAGGACGAAAAACCGGAAGTCCAGCCCGCGCCACTGCCGGGGCAGGTTTCGGAACCGGAGCTGGGAGAGATCCTGACAACGATCGGTTTGAAGCCAACCAAAACGGAGCAGCGTTACGACTTTGCATTCAAGACCAGCTATCGTGGTGAAGAGTGGAAGTTCTCGATGTCTGCTGTGCTCAGCCGCAACGGTCAGTCCCTGTGGGTGATGGCATGGCTGGACCAGATTCCAACAACGGCCACCGAAGTTCCTCGTACGGCCCTGCTGCGTCTGCTGGCCGCCAACGATCGGATGGGGGAAGGCAAATTCTTCGCCTATATTCCGAATAACAAGCGCTTCGTGTTGCAGCGCGTCGTGGCGAATCGCGACATGAACAACAAGAAGATCATGGAGCTACTCCAGGATCTCGCCGCCAGCGTCGCGGATGAATATCCGACATGGTCCGTTGCAAACTGGACACCGAAAGCCGATCAGCAGGTGGCAGAAGGCGAAGGCAGCGGTCGTGCTGTGCCTGAAAACCCAACCGCCGCAAGCCGTTCCGGTGCACCTGCCAATGTGAAGACGTCCGAAGCCGCATCCAAGTTCGACGGCAAATCCGTGAATTAGTGCTCCGTCATGCATTCATTGATGGGTTGTGTGCCACAGGCTTTGCCAGTGGTCCCCATTTGTACGAAGCACTGGCAGAGCCAGTGGTACACATCAATACACGACTGACAGAGCACTAGATCGATCTGGCAACGCTTCTGCATCTGAACAAATTTACCAAACACGCAAGGCCTGACCGTTCAGCAGACGGTGAGGCCTTGTTGCATTACGGGAAATGGGCTGAACCAACAGGTGGGCATTACTTTGTTGCTTCGGTCTTCAGATACAGCCGTCTACAAAGTCTCTCGTTCAGGCGCGGCTGGCGAGTTCGTCAGTCTACGGTAGGGTGTGTGAAGCGGAGCGAAACACACCTTGTGCGATTGTGCAGGAAAGTGGTGCGTTGCGCTCCGCTTCACGCACCCTACAGGAATCGCACCTGCTTCCAATCCGGATCGGCAGTGATCAGAATGCCGATGCGTTGATTCCAGCGATTTCGAACTTCTCGTGAGATCTGCCGATGCGCTGCTTTGTGATCCTGTTGATGGTTGTTGGCTTCCTGGTCCATGAGACATTGTCGGCGGCGACGATCATTCATGCCGGGCGATTGATCGATGGTCGCAGCGATGAACTGCAGACTGAAATGTCAATTGTGGTCGAGGACGGCAGGATCACGAAAGTTGTGCCGGGATTCCTCAAAGCTGCGGAAGGCGACAAGCTGATTGACCTCAGCGCGCACACAGTCATGCCTGGTCTGATGGACATGCACACGCATCTCATGGGCCAGCATTCGAAGGATTCGTACACCGAAAAATTCTTCATGGAAGAATCTGATTACGC
>JAYSPO010001081.1:0-10302 GCA_043722015.1 Candidatus Kuenenia sp.
CATTCGCCGCCACAGACTGCGAACACGATCGACAGCTTCGCGGGATCGCAGCACGAATTGCACCATCAACTGCTGCTGCGTCGGCGAACAGGTGAGGACCACGAATTTCAGCTCACCTCGATCCGTCTGCATGTCGTACGGCATGAGCCTGGTTTCACGAATGATGGACGGCAGCCGTTCCGTGAATTCATTGATCAACGCATGATGCAGCGGGCAGTCATCGACCGCGACGACGTTCTGTTGATCGTCAAAAAAGCCGATCTGTGGATCGTCGATTGTTCCGGTCACTGCGAGCTTTGCCCGAATGCGACTGCCTGCGACTGCCTGGCACGGAACAAATGGCAAAATTCGCGTTCCAGGAAACAACTGAGCCAGAACATCCTGCTTGTGTTGCAGCGTGGCGTTGTATGGGTTGTCAAGCTGGCTACAGGAGCGGCAGCGTTGAGATTGAAAGTGTTCGCAGTGCATAGTTTGAAGGCTGTAGGGTGGGACCAGCGAGCAACGCGAGCGCCGGCCCACCATTGGCGGAATTGACTTTGGTGGGCCGGCGCGGCTTGTCAGCCGCCAGTCCCACCCTACGATCGGTCGATCGTTGAAATGAAAACGCTCTGTTTCACTCTGTAGGAATTCGATTGAGCGTGTAATACGCATGTGGATGCAGCAATGGCTCGCCATCGCGGCTGCGGATGCCGAGGGCCGTGAGTTCGTGCACAAAGAGTTCTCTCAGATTGTTGATTGCCAGTCGCACTCTCAGGCCGTCTTCGGAAACTGTGGCGCTGGTGATGACCAGATCCTGTTTCTGGATTTCGTCACTGCCGTAGGTAGATTGGTACAGATAAGTGTAGCTGTTCATCTCACAGGAAGCAGGATCGCCGCCGGAAGTTTTTTCAACTGGCTTGGTGAAGACCAGTTCAAAGCCATCTGACTGGGCTCGCATTTCTTTGATTTCAAAGGGCACCCTGCCCGTCCACACCAGGCGTTGCAGGCCGTACGATGCAGTGCCAAGGCTGCTCCAGCCGCGATTGGTCAGACCTACAAATACGCTGCCATCGGTTCCCTGAGCCATTCGCAGGACAGCGGAGGCGAAACCGCTGCGGAACGGGAAACAGGCCCCTTGATACTCGCCATCAATCTTCTCCAGAAACACACGGTTCATGCCCGCCTGAGTGAATTCACCGACGAACAGTTGCCCGGCAAATGGCCCGAATTTTCCGTCACTGGCATCGAGCATGATGTCCGTGGTGGACTGACCCATCTTCTTGTACGGAAACCAGACAGCGGGCGGTTTCAGTTGAGGAAACACTTTGACTGCATCTGGAAAAGGAACGCCATCCGGCACGCTGGAGACGCCGTGGATCGTGGAACCCGGTTGATTCATCGAAGCCAGTGCTTCGGCGTGATGAAAGAAGGCACCTGCACGCATGTGATGCAGCGTGTTGGTGCCGACCCAGTTGCCCTGTTGATCGGTGTAGAACATATCGCCCGCCGCATTCGCACCGATCCCGCTGGGTGATCGCATTCCGGCACAAACGGGGATTAAGTCGCCGGTCGGTGTGACCTTCATCCCCCAGCCGCGCCAAAGTCCCTGTCGATAGTTGAGAGAGGGCTCATGAATCGTGCGTTGGAGTTCATCGCCTTTCAGGCCGAGACCGATGTTCAGCGTGAGCCACAGATTTCCATCGCGATCCAGTTTCGGGCCGTACGCGTATTCGTGATAGTGGCCGGTGACTCCCCAGCCTTTGGCGACGTTGAGATATTCGTCGGCGACGTCATCGCCATCGGTGTCGCGAAGCTGAGTCAGCTCAGTTCGTTGCACGGTGTAAAGTGAATCGTTGTGGTAAAGCAGTCCCAACGGTTCGTGCAGGGCTGAGGCGAACCGATGATAGGTGACGTTTGACGGTGGATCGTCGTAAACGCCGTCCAGAATCCAGACTTCTCCCTTGCGAATGGCCACGGCGACACGATGGTCATCCAGCACGGCGATCCCACTGACTTCCAGTGCCAGTCCATTCGGAGCCGGCTTCCATGTTTTGGATCGGGAATCAGTCTGGGCCTGCGATGTGCTGACGGAAATCAGCTTGTAGTAATCGTCTTCTGTTTGTGACGTAACGGTTTGGGCACGGATGCCGTCAGCGGACGCGGCCAGTACGAACACGATCAGAAGGCAGAGCAATCTATTCATGGGACTGTGCCGCAGCAGAAGTGAGCTGGAAAACTCTGAATGAATCATCGCGACTATTTGGTTCATTCGTGTCCATTCGTGGTTAAGGCACTTTTGACCCTGCACTTCATTTGTCGTTGAACCAAATCATTTTGGCCCGACAAAGTTCATGTCGTGAGACTCCGGAGTGTAACAAGTCACAAACTGTAGCCATCTCGCTCTGCCGCAGTCCAGGGAAATCGCTGCCGTCTCACCACCGGTACTCAACTGTAATCACGGTGACGGTGTTGGAAGTTGTCGTATCGACTGTAATTGGAACGATCCATTCTGCAGCATCGCCGACTGTTCGGATTTCACCACGGTTGTCAGGCTGAGTCAAGGTGACTGTGAGTCCTGTTTCATTGATCATGCTGTGCGGAGATTGTCGTGTGAGATTCGTTCCGGAAACGGCTCGGAACCAGAGCTGTTTGGAGTCGTCTGAGACTGCTGAGCCAACAATAGTGATGGTGCGACGCAGGCCATTGACTTCGTCTGGCTCGATCCGGTCGGTCAGAGCAAATTCATGTACGTCATACAGGAATGCAGGCAAACCCGTCTCATCCAGTCGATAACCGGAGAATTTTGCTCCGGCAGATGCGGCATCGGCAGGCCACGGCGATGTTTTGTCGGCCAACGCAGCAACAGCGACTCCAGGTGGGAAGTTGATCCGCTTGTCTCCGAGGGGATCGGCGGGCGGCGCGAAGCGGATGAACCATGTGCCTTCGGCATCCAGAAAACGACCACGCCACGCCTGGCGGAGGGCGATCTGTTCGGCGTCAAATGCGAAGTGAACGTGCTGCGGAAAACCGACGGCGATCGCATGCATGCCCGTGACCGGCATGAAGGTCCGCAGGACAATGGGGCGATCGGTCGAAGTGAGTTCGTAGTTCTGATCGCGGGCGTGCTGGATCTTTTCCGGCAGCGGCTGTTTGTCCAGATCTTTCAGGTAGGCGTGCATTGCGGAGATCTGCAGTTCCACATCGCCATTCAGGACCTCGTGGTTCTGGCTTTGCCCATTGGGAAAAAACGTCGGCATTCGCGTGCGTGCCTTCAGAGATCCGGGGTCTTTCAGAAAGTCGTGTAGCCAGTTCGGATGGACGCGCTGCGTCACACCTTCCAGATCAACGCCGACGGTTCCCGGAAGAGCTTCGCCCTTAAACGGATGACACTGCACGCAGCCCGTGTCCATGAGTTGCCGACCGGCTTCGACCAGTGTCTTTGCATCCGCCTGCGTAAACACTTTCTCCGCGTTTGGCGGTTTCGTTGTTCCGATATCGCCGCTGGCGAACATCGCAGCGAGAGGCTTCGTGACTTCCGCCGGATAGACGGGCATGCGGATCGTCATGAACGGGCGGATGCTGCCTTTGCCGGTGAGCACATTGGTGATCCATGCTGTTGTGAGTCTGTTCCCGACACCCGTCAATGCCGGCGACAACCGACCTTCGTCGCCGATGTCGATGTGGCCCGCTGTTTCGAAGTACGGCTTGCGATGCCGCCCGATACCGCCCAGTTGATTTCGTTCGTGACAGGCGTAGCAGTCCTGCTGAAGCAGGTGAAAACTGAGCCCGGCGTTGTTGTCCGACGGCGCAGCCTTCCCCACCGCTGCGTTGATGGCCGAGATCTGCGCGGAATCCAATGCCCATCCTGGCTGCCCGTTCTTTTTGGGTTCCCCATCGGCTTCACGCCGATGGAAACCGGGTTTGGCAACTAACTCAGCCAGTGGCTTCACGAATGGTGTCGCGTCAACGCCTTGAATCGTGTGACACGCGGCGCAACGCAGGTCATGGAATAACTGTCGGCCCTGCGCCACTAACGCGGAATCGGCGTTTGCGGTGCTGCTCGGCCCCGTTTTGGATGTGCCAGCACTCCGCAGCAACCAGGCCGCAATGTCCGCCCCGTCCACCGCGAGCAGGCTGAAATTTGGCATCCGACCGGCCGGTCGTGTGTGTTCCGGATTCAGTAGAAAATAGGTCAGCGACTGATGTGTGTACTTCGACGGCAATACGGAATGCGGCACCGAATTCACTTTTCGAGCCGCCGAGGACAATCCCATTTCTTTGAGTTCATCAGCATCCAGTTGTTGGAGCAACTCATCCAGTGGCGATGGCTTGACTGCGGTCACTTCGTACTCGGCATCGGGTTCATGGCAGGCGACGCAGCCGATCTGGTGATACAGTCGGCGACCGTTTTCGACATCGCCTCGGTTCCAGAATTCCATCGGGACCGGGTTGAGTCCTGATGCCTTAATTTCGGCAAACGGCTGCTGCAACGACGATAAGTATGCGGTAAGCGCATCCGCTGCCGGTTTGCGGTCCTCTGCTGCTAATCCTGTCAGCATCTCTGGCATCGTTGTGCCCGGCTTTGAAGTCAGCGGCGATAACAGAAACGATCGAATCCAGTCGGATTTCAGGCGACTGCCCGCTCCGTCCAGCACGGGGCCGCGTTTTGCGAGCAGCAGCGTGTCGTCAGTCGCATGGCAAGCCGTGCAACTGAGTTCTGTGATCAACAGACGCCCGGCGGTGACTGGATCAATGTCGGCATGTCGCCCGAATCGGTCGAAGCCGGAAACAAATGGCACGTCTGATACGAGGTCATCGGCGAACGCGACTGTGGCTGCAATCCAGACGCACAGCCAGATCAGTTTCTGCATTGTATCTGCGACTGAACTCACAGCCCACACGCTTTCAGCAGAGATGCCTGGACCGCCAGATCATGATCCGGCGAGAAGTCGGAATCCTTTTCACCACGAATGATTTTCGCCATGTCGGCGGCATCATCCACATAACGAACATATTTTGGAAATGAAATGTCCTGATACCCTTTGACGTACGTGTCGCGCGCGGCTGAAAGGGTGACTCGGGCAGCAGGATTATCCAGTGGCTGGATCTGAAACGTGCCCTCCGTCCCGCACACGACAAGATGCCGTCGTTCACCGCCATCCACTTCGACAGCACTGGACTTTACGGTTGCTGTGGCGTGCGGATACTCGAACACTGTCAGCATGTTGTCCACCAGATTGTCATCGTGCTTGCCGACATGTTTGGGGAATGCCGTGACGTGCGTGGGTTTGCCGAGCACACCGATGACCAGATCGATGACGTGACAGCCAATTTCAAACATAATCCCGCCACGGAACTCGGCCAGTTCACGACGGCTTGCGGTATCGACAACTTTGCTCATTACGGTGTGGACTTCGAAGACATCGCCCAGCCACCCGCGTTTCAGAAAGTCTCGCAGCAGCACGACGCCCGGGTTGTAGCGGTACATGTAACCCATCTGCAGCAGCAACTTCTGCTGCGATGCTGATTCCAGAATCCGCGTGAATTGCGAGATTGATTCGCCTGCAGGTTTGTCAACATGCACGTGCTTGCCAGCCGCGACACAGGTCTCAGCGACGTTCAACAGATCGCGGACCTGCGTTTCCACCAGAACCGCCTGAAGCCCCGACACGTTGAGCAACTCTTCCTGAGTCATCCAGGGCAGGTCGCGAAACGGCTCCTGAACTTCCGCCTGCTTTCTGAGTTCCGCGTTCGGTTCCACGATCCCGACCACTTCGTAATCCGGCGACTTCCGATACACGGATAACTTGTTCGCATGCGCGTGCCCGACGCCGATCTGACCAATGCGAACGCGCGGCTTGGCTGGGCTGTCATCCGGCCATGCGTACGCGGACTTCGAAAGCAGCGACAGCGCGAGTGTGCCGGCAATTTCTTTGATTGCCTGACGTCGAGGATGTTTCATGCGAGGACTCCTGAATTCGGATCGTGCAACAACTGCAGCATCTGAGTAGGGTGTGCGCAGCGGCAGCGGAACACACCATTGTCTTACGCTTTTCCCAGTGGTGTGTTGCGCTCCGCTTCACACACCCTACAACGAATGCTCCAGTCCCGTCAACGTGCCGGAACTTGAACCAAATTCATCCGCTTCGATTCCCAGTCGCTGCAGCAAACTGACGAACAGATTGCACAGCGGCTGATTGTGATCTCGCGGTAATGCTAAGTGCTGGCCGTGTCGGAAACCACCGCCAGCCAGCAGGATGGGCAGGTTGGTATTGTCGTGCGTGTTGGCATCGCCCATGTTGCTGCCGTACAGCACCATCGTGTTGTCGAGCAATCGGCGGTCGCCGTGTTGTCTGGCGGCAAGGTTCTGAAACAGTTTTTTCAACAGCGTCATTTGTTGTCGGTCAGCACCCTCAAGCTGAGCCACTTTCTCCGCCGCTTGGCCATGGTGGCTGAGGTTATGGTAGCCGTCTGTCGTTTGCTGGCCTTCATGGAGCTGAAAAACGGGCGTGGCAAAGGCATCGACCATCAGCGTGACGATGCGGGTTGAATCCGATTCCAGCGCCAGTTGGGCCATCGACAGCATCAGATCGAACTTTTGGAAGAACAGTTTCTGATCCTGAATGTCTGCCGGAAAGGCCTGGTCCGTGACAGGCTTTGGCCGCAGTTCCCATTCACGTGCCGAGTGCAGCCGATGCTCGACTTCACGAACCGATGTGAGGTATTGGTCGAGTCTGGCACGATCATCCTGGCCCAGCCGTTGCTTCAGTTGTCGCGCGTCGTCGAGCAGCGTGTCGAGAATACTGGCTCGTTCTTCGAGTCGGCGTAACTGTCGATCGACGTCCGCCGGTTCGCCTTGTACGAACATCCGGCGAAATAGCGCGGGAGCGCTGTCTTCGGCAGGCAACAGTGCTCCATCGCGCGTCCACGCGAGACTGCGGTTCGCCTTGTCGATGTTCACGCCGAGATTCAGCGTGGAAAATCGAGTCACGGGGCCGAGCGCTTCGGCGGCGAACTGATCGAGTGAGATGCTGTTTCGAAAGCCGCTTCTGGTCGGTCCGCGCGCAGCGGTCAGGAAACAGTTTTCTGTGCTGTGCCCGCCCGCGACGTCCGGATGCGAAAGACCGCTGATGACAGTGAAGTCGTTACGGAAATCACTCAGCTCCGAAAGATACGGAGACGGTTCGTAGTCGATTCCCGATGTCTTCGGAAAGAACGGCCCCGGCAGCACGCCCAGATTATTAGAGATCAGCAGCATCCGTCGCGGCGGTTCGGCTGCATCCGACTGACCGCTGGCCGACACAGTCGCGATGCTCTCCAGCCATGGCAACGCTACCGTCACTCCAGCGCCACGGAGAAAAGCGCGGCGCGGAAGGGCAGTTGTGGTCGTGATGCGTTTTGATTTCATGGGTTTGTCAGGGGAGAACTTGAGTTCCCCACCGCTGATCCGAGGAAGATTTTGCTGTGCACCATTTCATGTAGAAGATCGCCGGTCCTGTAATCGTTGTCGCGGCAGCGATTCAGAATGTCTTCGATCTCGCGCCGATCCGCAAACCTCACGGGAGTTCCCGTGGCATAAACCGTGAATTGGTGCAGCAGATTTCGCGCCAGCTGACGCCGATCTGCCGCCAGCAGGGACTTCAGTTCATGGATGTCTTTGAAGCTGCGGCCATCCAGCAGCTTTCCGCTGGCATCGACCGACGACGAAAGCGTGTACGCGAAATCGTGACCGGCTCGATCAATGCCGCTCACGGGCTCACCTTTTTCCAGACCACGATACCGAGTTCGCCAGCCGCCGAGGATGTCGAAGTTTTCAAGTGCAAAACCCACCGGATCAAAACGCGCATGACAGCTTGCGCAGGAGGCGTCCTTCGTATGCAATGCCAGCAATTCGCGAATCGTTGTTGCGCCACGAATGTCGGGTTCGACAGCCGGAACGTTGGCAGGCGGAGGAGGTGGCGGCTGTCCAATGAGCCGCTCCATGATCCATGCTCCACGGACGACAGGCGATGTCGTTGTGCCGTTGGCCGTGACTTTCAGGATCGCCCCCTGCGTCAACAGACCGCCGTACGGGCTATTGTCTGGCAGAACGACCTTCTGCATCGCCGAACCACTGATCGGCGGCAACTGATAGTGCTGTGCCAGTCGGTCATTCGCAAAGACGAAATCGGCGTCGATCAGCATCCTGATCGGCAGGTTCCCGCGTACCATTGCGGTGAAGAATGTTTTCGTCTCACGCTCCATCGATTCGACAAGATAGGCGTCAAAGCGGTACTCCGGGTGCATTCGCACGTCCGGTTCATCGCGATGCACATGCCGCAGATTGAGCCAGTAATCTGTGAAGTTCTGCACGAAGCGATCGAAGCCCGCGCTTTCAATCAGCCGATTTGTTTCGGCACGCAGAACATCGGCATTGCGAAGCTGCCGGTTGAGCGCATGGTCCATCAGCTGCGGATCAGGACGTGTGTTCGTGAGGAAGTGAGACAGTCGCGAGGCGATGGCGTAGTGATCATCTTCCTTGAGCGGCTCCTGTAGATACAGCACATGCCCGGAACACAAAAACGCCTTGTATCCAGCCAGCATCGCTTCGGCGAACGGTACACCATGCTCCAATCGAGCATCAATCAATCGCTCGAAAGTCTGCAAATCCTCATCCGGCACGGGCTGCCGCGCGGCTCGATCGATGAACCTGCGGATGAGCCGTCGCGCGTCTTCCTGCGGTTTGTCCGAAACCACTTCGACCGACAAACCATTGCCATTCTGTGCCGCGCGAATGGGCAGCTCATCAAACAACACGCAGTGCGACGGCGGCGGCCAGTCGGCTGGTGACAGCGGGCCTTCAATTTCCAGCCACTGAAACGCGACGCCCGGCTGGCCGCCTTCCGGAAACGGAGGATAACGATAAGTCGGCGGACCACCGTCAACGTTACGAGCCAGCGGTACCGGCAGGCCCAACAGGCTGTATTCAAAAGTCTCACCCGCTTTTAGCTGAACCGTCGTTGCGTATTCGGCACGCTCCGGCTGAATGTCAATCAGCCCGCCGGTCGCCCGCACGTCACCGGAGACATCGGGCCCCGATGGCTTGCGTGCGCGAAATGTCATCGGCAATGGTTGCGCGGCCGGCTTCAGCTCAAATCCGGGCATCTGCAGCACAGCTCGCGCCGAAAACCGCACATGATATTCACCGGCCAATGGAGCAACGAAGCCCTGCGGATATCCATAGTATGGCCAGTGGGCCGACCGAAAAAGGGCCAGCTCGATCGCCGGATCTTCCGGCGATTCTTCAAGCAGCTTGTTGTCGATCGCTTTCGAATCTTTTGCGAAGAACATGGCCTCCTGGTTGCCAAACGTCGATGTCTCCGTAAACAGTCTTCGGCCGACCGCTCGATACTGCGTCATCGGAGGTGGCTCAATTCCACTGGCCAGCGCTTGCAGCACCGCCGACTCTGCGGCGTCGAGGTACGCCGTCAGTTGCACGCGCGACATATCCAGCGTCTCAGTCGTTTTGTTGAACCGATGCCCATCGCGATCTTCCGGCAGCATGTCACGGATGTCGAGCGCGGGTAAAGCCAGCACATCACGCAGGTTCTGCTGATATTCATCCCGATTCAGTCTCCGCATCGAACCGCGCCCCGACTGCGCCACATCGATCGTATCTGCATCGTGAAGAGACGTCGCCAGTACAGCCACGAGATCCTGACGCTGCTCCGCCGTCAGATCGTCACGATCCGGCGGCATCTCACCGTGTTCGACTCGATCGTGAATGGGTATCCAGCGGCTCCGGACGGTTCGGTCGCTCAGCTCGAACGAGAGCGAAGTAAGATCCAGACCGCCCTCCTGCTCCCTGGCACCATGACACGAAACACACTTTTCGGTAATCAATGCCGCCGCTCGCGGGTTCAGGTCAGCAGATGCCAATGGCTCGTCGGCGACTGCACCGGGAATGAACTGTGCCAGCACCAGCAGCACACAACTGCAGAGCAGTATGCATGACAAAATTATTTGACACCGCGAGTTCTTCATGTGTGCTGTTTTACTGTGTTCAGCTGGACAACGCGACTCGGATACAGTCTTGTACGGTGGGACTGGGCTGTTGAAAAGTTGGTCTTGACAGGATTTGAATGAAACGACTGGACCAGCGTGCTGTAAGACATTTGTCACCACAGAGGACCCAGCGCGGGCTTCGCCCGCAACCAAATATGATTTTTATTTTACCACGGAGGGCACGGAGAACACGGAGTACCAGAGGCTCGATGGCGGGGCAATAAAATTGCATTCTCGATTTCATACTGACCGTATGCTTGCCGCGATTCCCTCCGTGAT
>JAYSPO010001082.1:0-11881 GCA_043722015.1 Candidatus Kuenenia sp.
TGGGGTAGTAGTTGGCGTAAGAGTTGGCGTAGGAGTAGTAGTTGGCGTACGAGTAGTAGTTGGCGTAGGGGTAGTAGTTGGCGTAGGGGTAGTAGCTGGAGTAGGAGTAGTAGCTGGAGTAGTAGCTGGAGTAGTAGTTGGAGTAGTAGTTTGGGTAGTAGTTTGGGTAGTAGTTGGGGTAGTAGTTGGCGTAGGAGTTGGCGTAGGAGTTGGCGTAGGAGTAGGCGTAGGAGTAGGCGTAGGAGTAGGAGTAGGAGTAGTAGTTGGCGTAGTAGTTGGCGTAGTAGTTGGCGTAGTAGTTGGAGTAGTAGTTGGAGTAGTAGTTGGAGTAGTAGTTGGAGTAGTAGTTCGGGTAGTAGTTCGGGTAGTAGTTGGGGTAGTAGTTGGCGTAAGAGTTGGCGTAGGAGTAGTAGTTGGCGTAGGAGTTGGCGTAGGAGTAGGCGTTGGCGAAGGGGCAGGCGTAGGCGGAAGCACGCGGGATTCGCCTACGCCTACGGCTCGCCGTTAAACTAAAACACTTCTGCACTAATGCTTACTTGTCGATCGCGTTGGAATCCGCTGGATGTTAGACGGCGTCAACAAGTTATGATCTTCATGAGGGCTTTCACATGACTCCACAGCAGTTCCGAAGAATCGCCCTGGCGATCCCTGGCGCGGTCGAGTCAGAACATATGGGCCATCCCGATTTCCGAGTTGGCGGCAAGATCTTCGCCACTCTCGGAGCACCGAGTGCCGACTGGGGAATGGTCAAGCTTACGCCGGAACAGCAGCAAACTCTCTGTGATGCCGATGCTGATGCGTTTCAAGCCTGCAATGGAGCATGGGGGCGACAGGGTTGCACAAACGTGAGGCTCTCTGCGGCCAAAGCGACGATCGTTCGATCGGCGCTGACTCTGGCCGTTGAAAACGTGGTTGCTTCGCAACCAGGCACGAGGTCTGTTGCCAAACCAACGCCGGCGAAGCGCCAGAGCAAAACGGCCAAATCTTTCCCGGTGAGCACTTCTGAGTTCGATGATCCTGAAGTCGATCATCAGGCAGTGGGTTGAGTTTCAAGTCGCATCTGCTGAGTGATGACCCGATAATAAGAACGGCCCGTCCTGAACAATGATCAGGTGGACCGATCGTAGCGTGTGACAAGCAATGTGCAGGCGCACCAAACCAGAGACAGGGTGTGCCTGCGCTGGCGCTTGTCACACCCGACACCCGACAGAAACACAAACTGGTCGCCCGTGTCCGATTGGAAACAAGGTCTTTTTTTTGGGAAAGTGAATTGGTACAATCCTCGCATGAGTCTTCCCAGCAAATTATTTCATGGCTTAAAGACAGGATTTATCCCATCTGCCGCACGCCGTTCGCGGTGGCGTGCGATGGCGCGCAAGATCATCAGTATGAGCGATGCGTTGCAGGGACTTACTGACGAGGAACTGTTGGCGCGCGGGCGCAGAGTGCGTTGGGAAGCGCAGGCAGGCGTGGCGTTGGATAAGCTGCTGCCCGAAGCCTACTCACTGATACGAGAATCTGCGCGGCGTGTGCTGCACATGCAGCATTTCGAAGTGCAGATCATGGGGGCGATTGCACTCTTCGAAGGTCATATCGCCGAAATGCAGACCGGCGAAGGAAAGACGCTCACCGCCACGATGCCCTCCTTTCTGCGCGCTTTGCCGGGGCAGGGGTGTCATGTCGTAACGGTCAACGATTATCTCGCGAATCGCGACGCCGACACGATGGGTCCTGTGCATGTTAAACTGGGACTGACCGTCGGCAAGATTCTGGATTCGATGGAAGCCGACGAACGCCGCACAAATTATGCATGCGATATCACGTACGGCACGAGCAAGGAAATGGGATTCGACTTTCTCCGCGATCGACTGCGTAAAGGAGCGATGACGGACGAGGGTGGCACTCAGGTCCGGCGTTACATCCGGACGCTGCAGGGTGCCGAGGAACCAGTGCAACGCGGTCACTATTTCGCACTGATCGACGAAGCCGACAGTATTCTGATCGATGAAGCCAGGACGCCGCTGATCATTGGTCTGACGCAGCCCAACGAACCGGCGACAGTCAACTTGTTTCGCTGGAGCAATCGCGCGACATTTCAACTGCAACCGAAACGAGACTATGTTTACGAACCGGAACGCCGCACGGCATGGCTCACCGATGCCGGTTGTCGGAAAGTCGTACTGATGTCCAAGCCATCGCTGCTGAGTTCGATGGATACCGAACGCATCTACGCGCAGGTGGAAAAAGCGCTGACAGCTCGACACGCCTTTGAACTCGACCGCGACTACGTCATCGTGGAAAACAAAGTTGTGATCGTCGATGAAGGTACGGGGCGCATTATGGACGGTCGCAAGTGGCAGGACGGACTGCATCAGGCGATCGAAGCGAAGGAATTGATTCCGATCACAGCCGCGACCGGGGAAGCCGCGCGCGTGACCGTGCAGAGTTACTTCCGGCAGTACTCTCAACTCGCCGGCATGACGGGAACTGCTTTGCCCGCGCGAGGAGAACTCAAGAAAACGTATCGCCTGAAAGTGACGAAGATTCCAACCAACAAACCGTGTATCCGCAAGGGTCTGACGACGCGCATTTTCAAGACTCAGGAAGCGAAGCGCGATGCCATTGTGGAACAGATTCAGCGCCTGATCAAAGCCGGACGATCAATGCTGATCGGCACGCCGTCGGTGGAAGCGTCGGAGGCTCTCGGGTTATTGCTGAAGGATAAACGCATCCCGTTTCAAATCCTAAATGCACGGTATCACGAACAGGAAGCAGAGATTATCTCCCGAGCGGGCGAAGCGGGAAGTGTCACGATTGCAACCAACATGGCTGGCCGCGGAACAGACATCATTCTGGATGATGACGTTCGCCAAGCTGGTGGATTGCATGTGATTGCGACGGAAATCCATAGTTCGAAACGTATCGATCGCCAACTGGTCGGTCGTTCAGCCCGTCAGGGCGATCCGGGTTCGTACCAGTTTTTCCTGAGTCTGGAAGACGAACTGCTCCGATGTCGTGAACCAAAAGAACGGCTGCGAAAACAGCGGATGGGGATCGCCAACCGTTATGGCGAGCTCGGTCGATCGTGGAACCGATATTTTGTCAAAGTCCAGCGGTTCCTGGAGAAGACTCACCGTAAGCAACGTAAGCATCTTCTCAAGCAGGAACGGATACGACTGGATCAGTACGAAAACATGGGACTTGATCCATACCTTGAACTCACGGAATCGTGAGCACAAAGCAGAAAAGCGTTCAGGCCTGTGGACTCCACCAGAATTTCAGCCGACAACCGCCTGGTTGTGATACAGCGTAATCCTCGTTCCGGATCCGGTGCCGGGCGAAAAGAATTGCTGGTCCTGATTCGCGAACTCCGAACGGCGGGCTATCACGTGCGCATGTTTCGATCTCGCCAGATGCTGGATGCCTGGCTGTCCGTGCCCGAAAACCTAAAGAAGCTGCGATGTATTGTCGCGGCAGGCGGAGACGGGACAGTTGCGGATGTTGCCCACCGTCATCCCGGTAGCCCGATCGCCGTATTGCCATTGGGGACGGAAAACCTGCTGGCAAAGTATTTAGAATTGCCTCGCTGCGGTCGCACGCTTGCTGCCGTGATTGCATCCGGCCGAATCCGATTATTTGATTCCGCGACCGCGAACGGACGTCGATTCCTGCTGATGCTGAGCGTCGGGGTTGACGGAGACATCGTGCAGGCGATTCATCAGGCGCGCAAAGGAAACATTCTCCGCATTGGCTACGTTGTACCCACGCTGCGGGCCTTCTTTTCGTCGCGCCCCCAGCTCATTCGCGCATCAACACCTGACGCACTGCATACTGCAACGGGGACGCATATCATCGTTACGAATATCCCGCGATACGGTTTTGCATTGAAATTCGCTCCCGAGGCAATTCCGGACGACGGTTTGCTCAACGTTCGCATTTATCATGGCGCAACTCGCTGGCAGATTTTCCGGCACGCCATTCGATTGAAACTAGGCCTGCCGATTTACGGCTCGGAATTCACAAAATTCACGGCAACCAGAGTCACCCTGGAAGCGGTGAATGATTCCCGGTTTCCAGGCGTGCAGGCCGACGGCGATCCCTGCTCGGCACTTCCCGTCCACGTGGTCATCGAGCCCGTAAGTCTTTGCCTGCTTGTGAGATGAGCCCGAAAAAAAAGGTAACCGTTCCCGACATTTCGAGAATGACAGTTTAAACCACAGATGAACACGGATGAACACAGATTGACTGTTGATTTCTATCTGTGTGAATTTGTGTTTATCTGTGGTTGCTTGCGCAGGTTTCGTTCTGAGGCGTGAACGGTTACAAAAAAAGGCACCCCGACAGAGTTGAGTGCTCTGCCGGAGTGCCGTCGCCCGACCCGATGCGGTGTGACTGCATTGCAGTCTGCGTAATTTCAAAGTGTTTCGTAGATCATGCCGTCAGGCCGATAATGCAACCCTGGCTTGACTTTGTGCGGAGGAACGGAAAGGAGTTCCAGCCGAACATCATTCCCGACAGTGACCGCACCATGAATCGTAATGAGCGAGCGAATTGATTCTGGCTGGTCGAGTTCACAGGACTCTGTCACGGAATACCATTCCAGGCGGCTGATGGATTCAAAGAGCAGGCTGATCTGAGTCAGATCGACGCGAAAACTCGCATGATCGATTCTGCCATCCTTCGCACCCCCGACAATCTCAGTTGTGCCCAGATACATGCAGACAGTCCAGCCACGCTCGTCAAATTGGCAATCGTATCCGACTCGCCCGACATGCGTGAGAGGCTCAAACAGGCCTGCCGCCCGTTGCACAAAGCCCTTCAACCAGTCAGGTCGATAGTCTCGCTGCTCCCTGCGTAATCGATACTGCTCCATCTGTTCAAGCAGTTCTTCAATGGACATGGGTAACCTGGGTGTTGGGCTGAAGTTCCATGCTGCTCAAGCTCATTTCGGTTGGAGCGAAATGACCCTGCAACGGGTTGGAAATCATAGACAGAATTAAGGTCACATCCATGAGTGTGATTGGCGACAGAGCACCGGCTCTGGCAGTCAGCATACCTGACTGTGGACACACGATGTATCGGGAGTGTAAGTGCCGCCGATCAGTCATTTTCGGCAACTCCCTGTCGCGAATGCCTCGTCGCGGTCCTGTCCTGCCTGTCAGGACGGCGGGCACGCATTGAGTCGCGCTTGCCGGATGCTCCGACTGTGCAAATTGAGCACAGTTGCACGCGGGCAGAATCAAAACCGACCGTCGTGGTCTGTGATCGATTCAGAATTTATCACGCCATCGTCGCAGGTACAAGCGTGCGAAAGTCGAACCTTGGATCAGCGTGCAGCTGTCAATCCACGGCTGTCTGTCGGGCACGGATTGTGATGGGAGCGGATTCCTGAGTTTGTGGGTGGGCGCCGTGGACTTCGCGGTAGACCTGAATGACTTCGTCCAGCATCCGATTTTCATTGAATCGATCTCGTACCATCTGCTGACCCGCAGCAGCGATGCGGCGGGCTTTGTCACGATCCTGAAGCAGCTCAACAATGCGATCACCCAGGCTGCGACTATCGGAAGGTGGCACGATCAGGCCATGCACATTATCTTCAATCACACTCATCACACCTCCCACGCCGGACGCAATCACCGGGCGGCCCAGCGCCATTGCCTCAAGCATCAGGACACCCAGTCCCTGCTGCAGCGACGGGAGGCAGTAGATATCTATCGCCTCCAGATATCCGGCCATCGCGACGCCGCCATCGACAAAAGTCAGTCTTCGTGACAACTGCAGTGACGCCGCGAGCTTTCGGAGACTTCGTTCTTCCGGCCCGCTGCCTGCGATCACGATGCGGATTTCGTGTCCCGCCTCAACGACACGATGGCAGGCACGGAGAAAAAATGCAGCCCCTTTCACAATTTCAAGCGGGCCAGCCATTCCGATCACCGGCGGACGATCATCGTCCAGGGGCAAATCGATCTGGGCCGCATCGGGAACTTCCACACCGGGAAGAATCACACGTTTTTCAATGGATGCCATGAACGGCGTTTCAGGAATCTGCTGCTGGACGCTTTCACTGACAGAAATCACAACCTTGAGCTCGGGCGTCGGTTGTCGAATCAACAGCGCGCTGGCTTCGGCCTGATCCGAAATGCTCACGATCAGAGGGCGACGAAGCTTTTGGGCGAGTCGAATCCCCTGGGACAAGAGGTGCGGATCCTGCACATGGATGATGTCGGGACGTTGATCCTTGATGTCACGACACAGCGTCCGCAGGACAATCTGCCCCCAGATCGGGATGTTATAGCCCGGAATCTCATGCAGGCGGACACCCTGCAGCAGAGAATTATCCAGTTCGGTAACGCGGGTGCAAATGAGAGCGGTGTCCAGCTCCCGACGCTCGAGGCCTCGTGCAAGTCGCAACGTGAGCAGCGAAGAGCCTCGAAAAGACAGCTCGCCGTCAAGCAGCAGAATTCGCTGAACGGTCTCAGCCATGATCACTCACAGAATGAAATTGGTATCGAACGTCAGGACCTTCGCAGCGCTTTAGGCTTCGACAGCACTTCACTGATCAGAATCGCCTGCCGCACTCCCTGCGGACTGCGGAGAGCCAACAGCAAATCCCCCGCTGCGACAGAACCGTGGGTTGTCGCGGCAGTGGGCGCGGACGGCTGATTTTTATCCTCACCAAGATGACTGCGGACTTGATCATTGATGTCAGTCTTTACCGAATCAGAAAGCTGATTCCCGATATGCGATTTGACATGCTGCCCAATAAAACTATCCACATGCGCGCCCACACCTGATCCCGGTGATCGGTCGGCTCCACCAGGTTTTGCGGACGGCCGGGCAGCTGTTGAGCCTTGTTGTTTCCCGGGGCGTTGCTGCTGGCGACGAGCCGATCCTTTCGCATTTTTGGGCTGCGGAACATTCGCTGGTCTGGAAGTCGTTGCGGCTGGACGCCCCGCTCCCTGTTGCGTCATTTCCGGAAGAAACGAAGTTGGGTTATTCGCATGCATGCCGCCTGGATGCCCGGGATTCTGAACTGGCGGTTGCCTGGATTTTTCGATTGCTTCCGAAATCGATTTGAAAACCGGAGCAAGCGCCTGAATGAGTCCCACAATGATGACGACCACCGTGATGAGGCCACCAACAAATCCTCCCATGATTTTCGCTCCCCGTTCTTGCGGCGATGAATTCGGCATCGCAGTTAAGGTCATGAGACTTCGGGTTTCAACATTCACCCGGATTGCGAAGTCGCGACTCGTTGTCCGAAAGTCAGGCGTCTGACTTGTTTATTCTTGCCGTTCTCCAACCGTCATTCAATCTCATCGCGAGGCAATTCCACATCGTTCGCAGATTCCGACTCCACTGCCGGTCCCTTTCGACGATTCAACGAACGCCGTTTGAAAGATACCGAGCCGCGGGCCTCGCGGTCTTCGATTTCCTTCCGAACCTGCGACCTCTGCATCAACCCGCGGAGCACCGCAAGCAGCATGACAATGAGAAAGACCGTAACTTTGCTGTCCATCAGGCCACTTGAAAATCCCTGGTCTGCGGAACGCAAACGACTGATCCGACACATCGGATCAGTCGAATTTGCAGGAAATGCCGACGGCAGTGTAACCGAAGTTCAGGCACTGCGAAAAGGATCGCGGGCGATTCGCCTGGCGTTCCACAGAAGACGCGAAACCCTGCGGATCAGTTGTTGAGCATGTTTTCCTTCAACTGGATGGCCGCCGGGCCGACGAGGATCACAAAAATGCCGGGGAAAATGAACAAAACAAGCGGGAAAATCATCTTCACAGCCGTCTGGGCCGCTTTCTCTTCCGCCATCTGGCGACGCTTCACGCGCATCGTGTCCGACTGGACGCGGAGTGCCTGGGCAATTGATGAGCCGAAGCGGTCAGCCTGAATCAAAATCGCCGCCAGCGCCCGTACGTCATCGACACCGGTGCGGACTCCCAGATCGTGCAGCACTTCGCGTCGTGCTTTTCCCATCTGCAACTGCATGTTGGCGGTTGCCAGTTCCGAACACACCTCCGGAGCTCCGGTCACAAGTTCTTCAGAAACCTTGCGTAAGCCGGAATCCAGTCCCAGTCCTGCTTCCACACAGACGACCAGCAGGTCAAGCGCATCTGGAAGTTGTAAAAAGATCTTTTGCTGACGAGACCATTTCTGGAGCGTGAGAACGAGTTCGGGAAGGAAGAAACCCATGCCACCGCCGATCACGAGCGACATCCACGAATTTTTGGTAAACCCTGCGGAATAGAATCCGTAGCTGCCGCCAAGGAACAGTCCCAGCCCCAGCGACACGGCCTTGATTGCCAGGAAATTGCGCGAGGCGTTGGGCCTTGCGTAACCGGCGTTGGCCAGACGGACCTTCAGATTGCTCTGTTCCAGTTCGTTCTTTGATTCCAGGGCTCTGGACAGCGCGGGGGCCGCTTTGTTGAAAATCGCTCCGACAGCATTACCGCTGCCGGGACTGGTACCAGATTCTCGTTTTTGCCTCGCAAATGGATCGCGCCACTCGTCGAGTCGTTCTGCCGCGCGAGACTCCTTTTTGTTGAAAATTGTCCACAGGCCCCACATGCCGGTGGTAATGCCGACAAATGCGATCACTGGCAGCAGTGTTTCGATATCCATGACAGTTGCTCTGCGAAAATTAAACGGGAATGATGGAATTGTCTCGCTGCGAATCGATAACATCGACTGGCATTTCCGGACATCTGATCAGACTTTGATGTCCACAATTTTCTTGATGATGATTGCTCCGACGATCTGCATGATGACCGCAACCGTGATCATTTGACGACCAAGCTCGCGATTGAACAACAGCATCACGTATTCAGGGTTCAGGTAATAAACCGCGAAGAACAGCGCAATTGGCAGCCCCATCAGCACAACACCGCTGATACGGCCTTCGCCAGTCAGTGCTTTCACCTGTCCCAGAATCTTGAAGCGTTCGCGGACGATGTAACTGATCTTGTTCAGAATTTCCGCCAGGTCTCCGCCTGCCTGACGCTGAATCGCGACAGCCGTCACAAAGAATTGCAGGTCCATGTTAGGAATTCGGATCAGCATATTTCGTAATGCCTGTTCCATAGAAATCCCCAGATTCTGCTCGTCATAGACGTGGCGGAATTCGGTGGAAATCGGAGCTTGCATTTCTGACGACACAATATTCAGACCGGACGAGAGACTGTGACCGGAACGCAGTGCTCGTGAAATCAATTCCAGTGCATCCGGCAGTTGTTTTTCGAACTTATTGAAACGCGATCGACGTCGCCACCACAGCCACAACCATGGCAGCGAGGCTCCGAGAAATGCACTCACAGGAACCAGCGATGTTGGTGCGCGAGCAATGACAGCAAGCAAGCCGCCGAGTACCGCTGCCGCTGCGCACAGCATCAGGAAGTGTTCGATCCTGAGCGGTGAATTGGCCTGACGGAAAAACATCGGCAGTTTCGCGAAGCGTTTAATCAGGCCGCCGACAAGCCCCCCTGCGGAGTTGACACCGTCCCGCAGAAGTTGCTCTGTGATATCCTTCTTTGAAGGCTGCGATGCGCCGGTGAAGGCCGCCAGCCGAGCTTCCAGAGTGGAATCCGAATTGCCCTGAAACGCTGAGTAAAGACCGAACACCAACGCCAGCACGCCGATAAAGGCCGCGATCATAATGATCAGAGTTGGATCCATATTCGCCTCACTTTGAAGTAGACCCGGTCAGGAACAAACAAGGAGCAGTTAATGACAACGAAGCCAGCGAGATGACGCCCCGTGCGGATGGCTGTCAGGGAGACCGCATCGTCCGCTGCGCAAACAGACCGTTCGGCAGACGCACTCCACTGGTTTCCAGGTATTCGATGCACTTAGGACGCACACCGGTTGATTCGAAGTGGCCGAAGGCTTTGCCGTTCTCACCAATTCCGTCCTGCTGGAACTTGAAGATGTCCTGCATGACAATTGTCTCACCTTCCATTCCGACAATTTCGGTAATGTAGGTCACTTTTCGCGGTCCGCCCTGCAGACGGCTGGCCTGAATAATCAAATGCACGGCGGATGCAATCTGCTTTCGGACGGCAGACAGTGGCAGGTCGCAACCTGACATGTTGACCAGCGTTTCAATACGAGAAACTGCATCGCGTGGATTATTTGCGTGGACGGTGGTCATTGAACCATCGTGCCCTGTGTTCATGGCCTGGAGCATGTCCAGAGCTTCGCCACCACGGCATTCGCCGATGATGATTCGGTCAGGACGCATACGCAGGGCGTTT
The DNA here is from genome assembly GCA_043722015.1 of Candidatus Kuenenia sp. GTDB lineage: Bacteria > Planctomycetota > Planctomycetia > Planctomycetales > Planctomycetaceae > SXXK01. Next base: position 10,263 of record JAYSPO010001082.1, read on the forward strand.
TTTACAAGGTCGGTAGCCGTGACTTTGCCTTTGCCTTCGATGTTCGGCGGACGAGTCTCCAGACGGAGGACGTGTTCCTGCTGCAACTGAATTTCCGCCGCGTCTTCGATCGTGATGATGCGGTTTTCGTTTGAGATAAAGCTGGACAGCGTGTTCAGCAGTGTCGTCTTGCCGGAACCGGTACCGCCACTGATGATGATATTCAGGCGAGCCTTCATGGCTCCTTCCAGAAACATAACCATCTCCGGCGTAAACGCGCCGAACTTGAGCAGATCTTCTAAAGTCAGCGGATTGGAACCGAAACGTCGAATCGTAAGCGATGGGCCATCCAGAGCCAGTGGCGGAATGATGGCGTTCAGACGCGAGCCGTCCGGCAGTCGAGCGTCCACCATGGGCGATGTTTCATCGATCCGCCGCCCAACCCGGGAGACGATGCGGTCCAGAATCTGCAACAGGTGATCGTTATCCCGGAATGTCACGTCGGACTTGATAATGCGTCCGTTCTTTTCGAGGAAGACGTTTTTTGGTCCGTTGATCATAATATCTGCAACGCCTTCCTCCTTCAGCAATAGTTCCAGCGGACCGAAGCCGAATGCTTCATCGAGGACTTCTTCAACCAGTCGTTCACGTTCTGAACGATTCAGCAGTGGATTTTCTGTGTCGCAAAGATGTTCGACGACGACACGAATTTCGCGGCGCAGCGAATCGCCTTCAAGCTCATTCAGTCGAGTCAGGTCAAGCTTTTCCACGAGCTTGCCATGAATATGTGACTTCAGTGCTTCGAAGTCGTTTGACGATTGTCGGGACGGTTTCAATGGGGCGATCATAAACAATTTCTCCGTATCTTCTCAGACGCTGCTGAAGCGAACTCTGCCGTAGTCGTGGTGATGAAAACAGAATCTCCGGTTTGAGTCCTTTTATGGAAAATAGGTCACAGAATGCGCCAGTGTCGGAAGGATCGCGCCGAAATGTTGCCGGAAATCCACACTTGCGGCAAATCGTGGTCAGTCACGGGGACAGTCTGTAACGAGTGTGACGTTGGCGATGCGGTTGGGTGGCACAGGGCTGGCAGGAAACACAGAGCTGGCAGCAGGACTCTATTGTTCGGACAGGCCGCCACCGGGAAATGTCGTTTCTGCTTCTTCAAAAAGCTGCGCTGACCGCGATCACTTTTCGGGTCGTCGAGCCTGGGATGTGTCTCAATTCCAGGGCAGCCCACGAATTCTCCGCGTGTGGGCCGAAGTTCCGCTCCGAGGGCAATGCAGCCAAAAACATTGATGGAACGACGAACTTTGATCCGCGAGCGACCTGTGGAAAGTCCTGGAACCGCCTATTCCAACCCCGGTGGATGCTTGACAGTCCACAAAAATCCTAGTATTTTCCGCATTCGTCCTGAGGACGCTGGCGAAAATCCGGGGGAATATCCGGGGGTTGGCCAGATGTTTTCAGGAAGTTTGATGTTTATTTGCTCCAGAACCGCGTTGAAGGAACCTGAAATGGACAAGATGTAGGTCTGACTCCATTTCCCCGATGTCTGGCGTGATTCATCTCTTGTTGACTCACGTCCGGAATGAGGAAAGTTCTCTGCCAGAGTGACTCGATCTGAGTGACTTTGTCAA
>JAYSPO010001083.1:0-1784 GCA_043722015.1 Candidatus Kuenenia sp.
GCGCTCCGCTTGGTCCGGCCTACCTCAAAGGCGAGTCTTGACAGAACACCCGAAGACTTCGCAACGTCAATTTGCACATGGATCTGGATTCCACTCCCATGACCACGCGATTCATCTGTCCAATCCGTCTGCCCCGGCCTTTCTTTATGCCACTTCTGGCCGGGATTTGCGCATTCACCTTTCTTTTCATAACTGGCTGCACTCCAGGTGATCCGGTGCCAAAGAACACAGACGGCAAGACATCCACAACCGTCGGCACAAATTCGTCGGCAACAGCAAGAGTCCGAAGGAGCCTGTCTACGGATCAGGTTCGCGAGATCCTGAGTCTGCACAGTCGCGGAATCGGGCATCTGGAAAACAAGGAATGGGTCGATGCAGAATTGATCCTCAGTCAGATTCCCGAACTTCTGCCCGAAAATATCGACGTCGCAAAAAACCTGGCAATCGGGCGTGTTCTGTCCTTGCTGGATAAGGAATCGCCATTTTCGCTTTCGAAAGACCCGCAGGCATACGGCGAAATGGTGCAAAAGGCCGCTGTGGCCGTCGCTGCCTACACCAAGCTGACTGAGACCAACGAGGAGAAGGCGATCGGTGCCCTGTTGGCAGGAAAACTCGCTGTCGTGGATGATTCGCCGACAAAGCCGCGCATGGCAGAGGGCTTGAGACATCTCCGCGAAGCGACAACTCTGGTTCCTGAACGAGCGGAATACTGGTTCGCACTCGCGTTTGCGTTGAGCGGTCATCGGGACTATTCCGATTCGCCTGAAGTTATCCAGGTGCTGCAAAAGACGCTTGAACTTGCACCGGAAAATCTGTCTGTGCTGGCAAATTTGCTCGAAAAGCAGGCACTGGGACTGAACTCACGCAATGCCGATACGAAACAACTTGCGAGCGGTTTACCGGACACATTGCAGAAGGCCATCGTGCTGCTGGAACCGCTCAATTCTGCGATCAAGGCGCAGCGGAAAATTGACCTCATTGAAACGATTCAGAAGACACTGGCGACTCCCGACGTCAAGCCCGGCGTGCAGATGGGTTCAGCCATGATGGTCAAGAATCTGTTGGTTCCGGAGCAGGCCACGCTGATCGACTTGCGGCGGATCGATCGGAACCTGCTGGAATATCTGACGATCGATCTGGCTTCGACGCTGCCGCTTTCGCTAGACGTGCGCGGGAGCTTGTTCGCAAAAGCGGAGCCGACCGTGTTGCAGGCATTTTCGGTCGGCACGGGCCTGCCTGACGTGACCGGTGCGACGCAGGTGCAGGCCCTCGATATGAATCTCGACGGTTACGACGATCTGGTGCTGGTTCAGGACGGGCGTGTGCGAGTTTATTCTCACGTCGCGCCGGATTCCGCAGATTGGTCGATCGTGATGGAAACGCCCGTTGATGCAATCCCCTTCACTGATTTTCTGCTCGCCGATCTTGACCGCGACTTTGATCGTGCTCTGACTGATATCAAGTCCCCGGGCTTGCTCCGCGATCCTGACGGAGACCGTAAAATTGTCAAGGACTACTCTGGCCAACAGCGATGGTACGATACAGATGCCGATATCATTGCCTGGAGCGACGCCGGGGTCGCCTTATTTCGCAATCAGTTGAACGACGACGGCACACGGAGTCTGGTTCCGATGCCCTTGACAGTGACGGTATCGGGGATCAACGATGTCGCTGCTGCCGATCTGGAGGCCGACGGGGATCTTGATCTGATCTTTGCCACATCGGCAGGGCTTGAGCTGTGGAAAAACCTGAATGATGGCGAATCATTTGAACGCATCAACAGC
>JAYSPO010001084.1:0-1822 GCA_043722015.1 Candidatus Kuenenia sp.
TCGCCGGAACGTGCGCAGCCTGAAGTTCGCCGTTGGCCTGCGAGTTCATCACAGACAACAGCCCGAGCGATCCCATTCCGCCGCCCATCGCCTGAATCAGGTGGCGCCGCGTTGGCAGGTTTGGTTGTCCGGCATTCATGTTCTGGTTCCGCATGTGATGAGCGTGATCACTCAATCAATTGTACCACATCATGCCGATTGCGTTATACTCCGCGCGGTCATGAGTGAGACAATTGGCGAGCGGCATGCGTCAGCTTGCCGGTACAAGAACGAGGTACCGGAGGGCTTACGCCGCTCCGCTCGTCGGACTCATTTCTGGCCGCGTGGAGTATAAATACACTGAAAATGGTTACTCATCACCGAGCTGAAACGTCAAGTCGATTAATTGATCACGCACGGACACAGCCGAGCCTGAGTGCCATCAATCCGTTTGCGTCTGATCCCTCAGATACAACCAGACAAACGCTTCGCGTTTGTTCGTCGGTTTGACCTTGGCCACTTCCTGCGACAGCTTCGAGTACTCCGTCATCTGCTGACGATATTCGTCCGTGCTGTAAACTTCCTTCAATTTCGCACTCTGCTCTTCTTTCGTGAGGTCTTTTGTTTCCAGCAGCACTTTTGATCGTAACTCAGTGATGTGTTTCAATGCCTCGGCGAGCTGTACTTCAAGATCTGCGACGTGCTTAAGCTCGTCGTCCGTCATTGGTTTCCGCTCCGGCGTCCAGTGGGAATATCCGCCAACGACGAGATCGAGTGATCCATCACCGTTGTAATCCACGACATCCATATAGAGCCCACTGTCGGGACGCGTCGCGGTCGTCTGATCTTTAGCGCTGGGTTCAATGAGGTTCACTGGTTTTGCATACTGTGGAGCACCAATTTTGCCAATGTTACGATACCAATAAACTGCACCACCTGCTCCGTCGCCGTAGGAATCTCCGAAACTTCCGCAAACCAGATCCGTCCGTCCGTCGGTGTCCCAGTCAACGAGGTACGGAGCCGTCATGCCGCCGTTGAGCTCAAATTGTGCTTCGCCGGTGAGAACAGGAATGTTCTTCCCGGTGAATGCGGGTTCCATGTTGGTGCCTTCGTTCATCTGGCGGAATAAACGCCCTTTGTTTTTGTCACCCAGCAGCAAATCGAAGTCACCATCGTCGTCCCAGTCAAATGCAACTGCTGAAATGCAATGCAACTGGCCGTCGGAGTTTGATTCAATGGTACGATCTGTGTCGTCCCATTCCTTTGATTCGTAATTCCAGAACTGCGTCAGGAGAACTCGTTCACCATTCGCGTCCATGATTCGTTGAGGAACCTGGAAGCCTTGCGGGCTGCCAAAGGCCACGTGTGGCGAACCATCAAAGGTTGCCGTAAAAATATCGACACTTCCATCGGCATTGAAGTCCACAAACTGTGGAGCCATTCCGATGCATCACCAGTTGTCAAATTTGATGGGTTTACCATCGACTGTTTCCAGTGGTTTCAATTCCGACCACTGTACGGAATCCCCACTGCCCTGACGTTCGGCGATCAGCAACTGACCGCGGAGATCACCAATGAGCATTTCCGGAACACCATCGCCGTTCAGGTCCTGCATTTTGGGGGATGGGTAGAGAATTCCCTGTCCCATTGCGGAATCACCCGCCATCAACTGCACCGGCGCACGAAACGTCGGCACGGTGTCTTCTGTGGCAAAACTGGACGCACACGATGTCGCCAGCACGGCACACAAAACGATTTCAAATCGCATGTTGCAAACTCCTTGAAAAGAATTGGTTCTCCGCCACTCCAGCTGAAAGTTGTGTGATGTGAGCGGCAAGGCGCT
>JAYSPO010001085.1:0-2579 GCA_043722015.1 Candidatus Kuenenia sp.
CGCAAGCAACTGAGCCGCGCTCGGCACAGGTTTGCCGAACTGCTGATCAACGAAGTTTCGCGCACGATTGCCGACGTCACGCCGGAGTTGCTCGCAGAAGAACTGCACGATCTGGGTTTGATGAAATACGTGCGGACGATGCTGCCGGATACGCGGAATTCGTGATTCGGTTCGGCCAGCCACTTCAGTCAGCGGTACGGCGCTAGCGGTCTGTTGAGTTATGTTTGTAGTACCGCCTTCAGGCGGCGTCCTCGCTGAAATCGCCAACGAATTCCGGCTAAAGCCGGGACTACAAGCGAAAAGCCCATTAAATCAACACTCCGCTAGCCGCCGGTCTTGCCTGCGTTTCTCTGACAGTGACCGGTGGCTCGCACCATTCCGGTCAGGATGTCTCTGCCATTGATCCCTGGGCGGCCAAGATGTTGCATGATGCAACACCTGTGCTGAATGCTGAAACGCATGTGGCTTTCTGCAACAGTTGGCGCTGTAAGAGGTTGCGCGAAAAGATATTCCAAAATTTCTGGTCACAAATCGTCGGCCGCCGACTGTCTCAAGTGTTCCAATCTTCAAGCGCCTTTCCGGTTTTGTCGGCAGCGCTGAAACCATTTCACTTGAAACAGGGGAGACTCATCATGTCATTCCGTCAAAACTGGCTGGATCGATTTGCTTGTTCGAACTTTGGCCCTGCCCGCCGTTCTCGACGTGCTGGCTTTCGGCGACTTCCGGTCGAAGCGTTGGAAGATCGCAAGTATCTGAGTGCAACCATGACATTGACCGATAGCGGTCACACGCTGAATGTCGTCGGCGACCGCAGTGATAATCACATCGAGATCGTGCAGGATGATCGCGGAGTGCATGTCACTGCCGATGGTGCCGCGCTGGATCCATGTGACGGGGTGTGATGACCAGAAATCCGGGTTTGCGCTGTTCCGGCATCAGCGGCGGGCTTGATCCGGCCTACACCGTGCGCAATGCAGGCTAGATGAATCTGTTTGATTGAAAATAAAAGCGGTGACAAGTCGCCGCACTCCAAATGTTGTTGATCAATACCCTGCCGGTTGGCCGTGCTTCCTCGGGTCGCTGCCGCCAGTAAGTTCTTTGGTCTGCAGAGCCGCGCCTTGAGTGGCGGCGAGGGATGATGCACGCTGTGTGATGTGGCCTTTGGCTTGCAATGCTGCGGAAACTGAATTGAAAAGTTCTGGTTCCAGCAGTACTTCATCGGGTGACCACTGGTGATGAAATCGCGGTGCTGTGACTGATTGCTGAACGGTCATCTCGAACACCGTATGGTTGAGAAGACTCTGCAATGTCGCCGTGATGATTCGCGGACCGCCAGATGCGCCGCAGGCGTAGGTCGCTTTGCCGTCTTCGATGATGATGGTCGGCGTCATGCTGCTGAGCGGTCTCTTGCCTGGAGCAATCGCGTTGGCTTCGCCCTGAATCAAGCCGAATGCGTTGGCCTTGCCGGGATTGGCGGCGAAGTCGTCCATTTGATTGTTGAGCAGGATCCCGAATCTTGGCACGACCACAAAACTGCCGAATGTCAGGTTGATCGTTTCCGTACAGGCGACTGCATTGCCTTCTGCGTCTATGACGGAAAAATGACTCGTGCCAGCGTCGTCGTTTGCAAAGAAGCGACCGTAGTCCTGCATCGGCCGTGTCTTCTGTTGATCAATGTGAGCCGCGATCTGTGTGGCATATTCCGGGCTAAGCAGTTTCGTGATCGGGACTTCAACGAAGTCGGTGTCTCCCAGAAACTCGGCACGATCCGCAAAGGCATGCTTGAGTGACTCGGTGACAACATGAATATAGTCTGCGGAATTGTGCCCGAGCGACTGCAGCGATACTTGCTGCACCTTTTCCCACGCTTCCAGCGACTGCAACGTCTGAAGCAACGCGATTCCACCGCTGGAGGGCGGAGGCATGGTGATTAATCGTTGCCCGTGAAAGCGGGCTTCCAACACGCCGCGTTCCGTTGGTACATAATTCTGCAGGTCCGACAGTTGCATCTTTCCAGATTCACTGACGACTGTGTTGCAGATTTCCGCAGCAACGTGACGCGCATAGAAGCCGTCAGCTCCGTAAATCGCGATGCGTTCCAGGACGTCCAACTGCGGCGAATGAAATCGATCCCCGATTTTCCATTTCACTCCGCCATTCAGATACCCTTTCACCAGCGGAGCGAAGCGAGCATCGTAGCCCTTGTGAGTACGAATTTTCTGCAGCGTCGAGGCCTGCACTTCGATATCGTGCGCGTCGATTTCAACACCACTCCGACACAAGTCAATCGCGGGCTGCACCAATCGAGCAATCGGAAGCGTGCCGTATTTTTCTGCGGCATAACACAGTCCGGCGACTGTGCCTGGCACGCCGACTGCCATGCCGCCTCGCACGCTGACCGGTTCGTCATGTTGCGCATCCGCAGCGTCGCCATAGTCTTTGGCGGAAGCAGCTGCAGGGGCTCGTTCGCGATAATCCAGAGCGACGGACTTCTGCTTCTTTGCGTCCCAGATCACCATGAAGCCGCCGCCGCCAATTCCGCAACTGGCCGGCCGGACCACGGACAGGGCAAACGATGT
>JAYSPO010001086.1:0-25918 GCA_043722015.1 Candidatus Kuenenia sp.
CAGGCAGGCTTTTCCGCGCGCCCGACCAGCAATTCAGACGTACAGGAACATGCTTCACATTGAAATTCAAACAGGGGCATTTTTGTTCAATCCTCTACACATCAACTTTGAAATTCGGCGACTGACTTAAGAACGTCATGGGATTATCGAGCGTCACTTTATCAATCAGTGACATCGGATGGCCGCGACGTGACATTTCCACTCGAGCTTTCGGAACGGCCAGCGGATCACTGCAACCCCAGTCGCCGGCGGAATTCATCCAGATGCGTTCTGATCCGTACATCTCAATGACATCGGTCGCTCGCTGAGGCGTCATTTTGGTATCCGGGTACAGCGTCATCCCGGCCCAGAACCCACGATCCAGTACCTCGCCAACTGTGTGCTCCTCCACGTGATCAATCAGAATCCGCCCGGCCTCAATGTTGCTGGCACTGAGTGCATCCATGATCAGCCGGGTTCCTTTGCGCTTGTCTTCCAGATGCGGCGTGTGGACAAGTACCAGCTGGTTGTGCGTTTCTGCCAGTGCAATTTGCTCTTCCAGAATGATGAGTTCATTCTTTGTGTTTTTGTTGAGTCCGATTTCGCCGATCCCCAGCACTGTGTTGCACTTCAGAAAATCGGGAATGATCGAAATCACTTCCCGCGCAAATCCCGGATCGTCAGCTTCCTTGGGATTGATGCAGAGCCAGGTGAAATGTCTGATGCCGAATAAAGCAGCGCGACGCGGTTCGTATTCCGTCAGCTGACGGAAGTAGTCGGAAAACCCCTGCGCACTTGACCGGTCAAATCCCGCCCAGAACGCAGGCTCCGTGACGGCAATACAGCCGGATTGCGCCATGCGCTGATAATCGTCGGTGGTACGCGACACCATATGAATGTGCGGATCGATGTAACGCATCGTTGCCCTGATTCCTGTTGCAGCAGTCGTTCTAAAAACGCATGTGCGAATTCTCTGCGACGGAGACGTCCCACGAACTTTCCCCTGAGGGAAGCATACCAAATCCGCACGCCGCAAGAAACCAAGTGAGTTCGGTGAGGATCGACAGGCCGAACGTGATTGCCGCGCGACGAGCCGTGATTGCTGGAAGCTGGTGTGATAGAATCTTTCCTCGACGAAGCTGACGGTTACGGATTGGCCCATTGTGGCCCCGGCGGTCATTTTGTCCCTCCCATTCAAGCCCTCGCAGGAATTCTGTTGATTGTTAAAGTAGGTCCTTTCTGCCGGAAAGGACGTTGTTCGGTAGGTCCTTTCTGCCGGAAAGGACTTTCGCCGCAAGGCGAACCCTCATGGGTCGCACATCCGTTCCACGTCGCCGCGTGGCCCTTCTTTCCATCTCGTTTGGTCGCAGGTCGCGGCGGGGCCGCGAAGTCCTGCTCGGCAAGCAGGACCTACCGAAATCGGCGACTGCACCCGGTCGGTCTTGACACGGAAAGTCTGCCTTCAAGGATTGTGATCCTCTGCATATACTTTATGAGGCCAGTGCAGTGCATTTCATTGATCGGAGTGCGGAATGACGAGCAGGCGTGATATCATGGAGCGACTTGCGTTCGCATTGAGCGTCGGGATCACCTACGGTCTGCGCCGATGTCAGGCCGATGAACCGGATGCGGATTCAATCGCTGAGAAAGTTGAGGATCCGGAAATGACAGACGCTGAGGCACCTCAACCGGGAGCCCTGACGCTGGGCGGAATGCAGTTTTGGGGCGACGTCTGCTACTTTCAGGGTTTCAGAATTCAGCGGCATGTGTTCACCGGACATTTCAGGTTACTCGACAAAAACAATCGGCGTTATCAATCGGGCACAATCGAAAACTGCATGAAATCGCTCCAGCAGATTCGAGCGGCACACGATTTGAAGCCGGATACCGGGCACGCCGTGATTTATCTGCATGGCATCGGTCGGTCATCAAGATCCATGCGACCAATTCTGGATGCTATGCCGAAGGACGGGTTTGTCCATGTGCCTTTTGAATATCCCAGTACGCGAGTACCGATCGAACAGGCGGCAGGCTATCTCCATTCGTTGATTGAATCGCTGACGGACGTTTCAAAAATCAGTTTTGTGGCTCACAGCATGGGCGGGCTGATCGTACGTCGCTATTTGCAGGATCACAGTGATCCACGCATTCACCGTATGGTCATGCTCGGCACGCCGAACAGCGGTGCGGAACTGGCGGATATGCTGAAGCGAAACATGATTTTCCAAACCGTCTATGGTCCGGCCGGACAGGAACTGGTCACAGATCCCGGTGGCACGATCGGGACACTCCCCACACCGACTTTCGAATTCGGCGTCATCGCCGGTGGCAAGGGCGACGCACGGGGTTTCAATCCTCTGCTCCCCGGTGACGATGACGGGACAGTGACGATCACCAGCGCCAGGCTTACGGGTGCCTCCGACTTTCTGCGAATCCCCAAAATTCATTCTTTTCTGATGAGCGACGAAACCGCGATCGCGGCGGTAAAATGTTTTCTGGAGCACGGTCGATTCTCGATGGAACGTGACCCTGCTCCGATTGTCAAGGAAACGGCCACATGTCGTTGATCAATGCCAGCCTGCTCTTTGGCCTCGGCCTGGCTGCGCTGCCGGTAATCCTGCACATGATCATGCGGGCGAAACCAAAGCGCATCGAATTTCCGGCGTTGCGATTGTTGAAGACCCGCAAGATTTCCAATTCGCGACGGATGCAGTTGCGGCATTTGTTGTTGCTCATCCTGCGCACGTTGTTGATCGCCGTGCTGGTGCTGGCGATTGCCAGACCTTCGCTGCCAGCCGCCCGATACGGGCTGCGGTGGTGGGAGTGGATGATCCTGGCTCTGACTGCAGCGGCCAGCATTGCTGCGTATTTCCGGCTCTCACAGCGCGCTGCAAGGCAAAGTGTGGCGTCGTTTGATCAGAAAGATCGGCGTGGCAGGTTGCGATTATGGTGTGTCGTGCTCGGGACACTGGCCTCAATCATTGCTGTTGGCATCCCCTGGGGCCTGCGCGTGCGCGCAGAGCTTTCTGCGCCGCGGAATGAGGCGACAGAAGACGTCCCCATCGCCGCCGTGTTTCTGGTCGATACCAGCGTGAGCATGAATTATCGTCTTGAGAACAAGACTCGGCTCGAACAGGCCCGCGCGGTGATTCGGGAACATCTCGGGCGTTTTCCCGCTGGAAGTCGAGCGGCGATTTCCAGCCTCAAGGCCGATGATGATATTGTCTTCCAGGCCGATCTTGCCGGAGCCGCCGCGCGACTGGACACGCTTGAAACGACAACTGTTCCGGAGCCCATCAATCGTCGTCTTAAGGCGGCGATTCAGTTTCAGATCGATGACCGCGCCCAGGAGCAGGAACGACTGGGGACTGGCGGCGATTCCGATACGCACGCCCGGGAAATTTACGTGTTGACGGATTTCTCAAAGACCGCCTGGCGCGAACCGGATGAGAGCGGGCTGTCTGATGCGCTCAAGGCGGCCAACTGGTTGCAGGTTTATCTGGTGGACGTTGCGGTTCCGCAGCCGATCAATGCGGCCATCTCGCACCTGACGCTGTCGGAAGAAACCAGTGTTGCGGGTCGTGACCTGCTGATGACCATGACTGTGTCCTCCACGCCGGGCGGTCCGACGATGATGAAGGTGGAAACGTTGCTCATGGAGAACGGTGTAGAGACTCCCACTGGTGCGCCTCAACTCGTGAAGTTAGAAAACGGAGCCGATCAGATTCAGATGACACTGCGGATCACAGGCACACAGCCGTTTGTGGACGGCATCGTGCGCCTGACGTCCGAGGATCCTTTGCCGGAAGATAACGTCCGTGCGTTTACATGCGGTGTTCGCACAAAGCCCAATGTTCTGCTGATTGCCGATCGGCTGGAGGAAAGTCTTTACCTGCGAAACGCTTTACAACCGATTCAGCTGGAGCAGCAGGGAATCAAGTACTGTGAATGCAGGAGTGTGACGACGGCGCAGGCCGGGCAGGAGACTTTGTCAAATTTTGATGTGGTGATGCTGGTGAATTGCCAACGTCCGGAAGAACGGCTGTGGGAAGGCCTGTGGAATTTTGCGAACGCTGGTGGCGGCGTATTTGTCGTCGCCGGTTCCAACAGGATTCAGCCAGGCGCATGGATGGTGAATTCCGCAAAAGAATTACTTCCCGGAACACCGCTGCGTTTTGTCAATTTCAACACGGAACCGGGGCAATTGAAACTGATCACCGAACAGCATCCGCTGACGCGGGAGTTCTCGCAGGATGAATCTGCGCGAGTCGAGTTGTCGCGTGCGGCGTTTGATCGTTGCTGGGCTGTCGATGCCGATCCATCGTCGATAACTCTGCTGGGATTCACCGGTCCGGGAGATCGACCGGCACTGATGGAACGCACGATTGGACAGGGGCGCTGTCTGATGTTTACCTCGGCGATGGACAATTTGCAGGACAGTGGAAGTCAGTGGAATAACTTCGTGATCGACAACTGGTCATTTCTGATGCTGACAGACAAGATTCTGCAACATCTGACGGGAGCGAGCAGCGCGAAACGCAACTACATCGCCGGAGAGACAATTGTCATTCCGGTACCTGCCAGCCAGCGATTCGATCAGTACCTGTTACGCCGCCCCGGCCTGCGACAGACGCGCGGATCGATGTTGGCCGACGAATCGTCCGTGATCCTGACGGATGCCACAGACGCCGGTCACTATCGTCTCAAACCATTCGAAGCTCGCAGTCCGTTTGAAGCCGCGTTCGCTGTGAATATGCGAGATGAAGAGAGCAATCTGGAAAAAATCCGTGATGATCAGTTGAACGCGATCCTGGCCGGCAGCAACGTCGCCATCGTGCATGACGCTCAGGAACTGCAACGTGCGGTGCGCATGGGGCGTCTGGGGATCGAAATCTTTCCGGTCCTGATGGGACTGGTTATTCTGCTGTTCTGTTGCGAGCACCTGATGGCCAATTTCTTCTACGACGAAGAAGCCACGCCGGTCGTGCAGGGACTACCAGCGAAATAGGCTGGTGCCCCACGTCAGGCCCGCTCCAAAGCCGCACATCACCACAAGGTCACCGCGGTTGATCCGGCCCTCACGGCGCGCTTCGTCCAGCGCCAGTGGGATCGACGCGGCGGACGTGTTGCCGACGCGGTCCAGGTTATTGTAAACCTTGCTGCGCGGAATCTTCAGCACTTTCATCGCATGATCAATGATGCGAATATTGGCCTGATGCAGTACAAAGAGACTCACGTCTTCCGTAGTCACGCCGGCATTGTCCAGCACCACCTCAATCGATTGCGTCACAGCTTCGATTGCCCATTTGAACACATTGCGACCGTCCATTCTCAGGAAATGTTCGCCCGCTGCCACAAGTTCAGGCGTCAGTGGCAATGTCGCTCCACCAGCGGGTCGGTCCAGCATACAGCCGCCAGCTCCGTCCGCTCCCAGTTGATAGCACACAAGTCCCTGGTCGGGATCGCCCGGCTCAAGGATCACAGCTCCTGCACCATCACCAAACAACGGTGCGATTCGCTGATCGTCTGGCTGCACAATCCGGCTGTTGACATCTGCACCGATGATCAGTGCGCGTCGCGAGTTACCGGTGGCTATGAACTGCGCCCCGGTGGCCAGCGCATACATGAAACCGGAACAGGCCGCCTGCAGGTCCATCGCGGGGGCGTCGAGCTTAAGCTTGTTCTGCACCAGACAGGCCGTTGAAGGACATGTGAAGTCAGGCGTAAAGGTGCCGACAATCAACAGATCGATGTCGGACGCCGAAACATGGGCCGCCGCCATAGCACGCCGAGCCGCTTCAACAGCAAGGTCGCTCGTGGATTCTGATTCATCGGCAAATCGCCGTTGCAGAATTCCCGTTCTGCGTTCGATCCAGCCAGGTTCAAAGCCGTATCGTGCTTCAAGTTCTTCGTTCGTCACGACGCGCGACGGCACGTACGACCCGATGGAACGGATACCGAAACCTGTGAGTTTCTGCACCCGCTTTGACCTACGGAATAACAAGCCCTGATCAGTATGCGCAGAACGATCAGGAAAGGTTGGCTGCAATTCGTCTCGAACCTTCCGTGCATCAATTGAGACTTCGTCATTAACCGTGACAGAAGCCATTTCACTCGCGGGCGAATTCATCGGATAGCTTTTCAAACGCCGGACAATATCCAGCGACGGAATCGGAAAGGTACGTAGCTTCACCCTGGTCAATCTTCAAACCTGAACCCACGGGCTGAAAATCGCCTTGTTTACCCAGCTTTCGTTCCGTCTGAAGTCTACTCATTCGCTGAATGAATTGAAACCTTGGACCCATGTTGCATCCCAAAAAAAGTGCACGGAATGCCGTCACCGGATCAATCTGATTGCGAAAACCCTGATGGCAGGGCGGTAATCGGAGGTGGCAGGAATTGCAGGAATACCCAGAATTCCCAGTCTTAGAAGCGAGCCGCGCGCTGTCACAATCCAAAATTTGAGACGATCCGGACGGCGATGCCATATTGGCGAGTTCCTCACCCAAATCCCTGCGGAGAGAAAGTTGGGACCAGCCGAAAACTGTAGTGCGAGAGGTTGTCTGCACGTTCTGCCTTCGCATCAGGATTCACTTTGTCAGGATGACAACTATGAAACGCAACATTCCAGTGGCTGTTTTTGTATTGGCACTGCTGATCGGACAACTGAATTGTATCGCTCAGCCGCCGGGCACTCCGCAGCCTCCTTTGCCAGGCAATTATGGTGGTGGGGCAGTGCCTTCTGTGGGTACCAAAGGGGGACTGATTCCGAGCCAGTTCTCGCTGGGAAAGTTTTCGCCGATTCTCACTGGGGAGTCCACGCTGCCTAAAGATTCTTTCAACGGTTACGCTCAGATCCGAGCGACGCCGGATCTGGGAGCACCTGGTTCGGCAGGAAACGGATACCACCATTTTTCAATGCCTTTCGACAGATACACGAACTGGTATCGACCTCGCGCGGCAACTCTTACCAATTACCAGCGCTGCGCGCCGTCTCCATTTCGCCCACGTGGCTACGGAAATCTGTTCGCTCGACCGTGCGACGGCTATCGCATGGAATATGAACCATACACGCTGGAAGACGCACCTTCAAAGTACGGACCTTCATACATCGCTCGTATGCCCGACCCTCGCTGCAACGCCTGCTGTCTTGATCATGACGAATGTGAATGTGAATGTGAGTAATTCTGACGGATCGCCGCTGGCAGCAATTCATGAGCTGGCAGGACAAGGCGACAAATCTCACTAGAATCAATGATCCGCCCTTTCGGGAATGGCGTTCGTCCTGTCTGATACACAGAGCGGAACGATTCTCGACGACGAAAGGTGAGGGCCATGAAGACGATTGATGAAAATGAAATGAGACAGAACCAGGGATTTCTGAAAAAGTTTCTGGTGATTCTGGTGACGGGAATGACATTCGGCGTGGTCCCTCCAGTACCGCGTTTCTGTACCGGCAGGCTGACGCATGCCGCTCGCCAATTGGCTCATGCTACATCATTCGGCAGTGCTGTTCGACGTAAGCAGAGAACTCGCGGACGTTGGCCATTTGTGTCTCGAGTTCCTCCAGCGGCACATGGGAATCGTGAATGGACTTCATGCGGCGGGCGAGCATCTGCCAGTCGCGTGTGCCGGGTGCCGGCAGCGTCAGGTCTTTGGCATTGCCGCGTACCATTCGCAGACAATCGATCAGCTCACGCAGGAACACGTAGGCGCGTTCGATCGACGCCAGATGGGTTGGATCAACAAGACTCAGGCGTGCCGCTTCGCTCAACGCGCGTAATGTATTGGGATGACGCAGCGTCAGAAACTCGTGACCGAATGTCATCTGCAGTGCCTGCACCGCATATTCACAATCCACGATACCACCGTCGCTCAGCTTGACGTTGATCGCTCCACCATGCACCAGCTGGCGAATCTGTCGTTCACGCATCGCACTCATGGCGGAAAAATCAAACTGTCCGGTTCCATAAATCGCGCGATGACAGGCCACCGTGACGATGGCTCCGAATTCTGCGTTTCCTGCCATGCAGCGAAACTTGATCAGAGCCTGTCGTTCATATGGCCATGCGGGTCCATCAACCGCATAGTATTTTTCGAAGTCCTGCCGTGATACCGCCCCGGAACCTGCCTGCCCGAACGGTCGCATCCGCAGGTCGATATGAAAGATTCCGTCCTGCGGCGCGGCAATCCCGGAGGCCACCGCGTTGATAAGATGATCGAAGAATACCGCATTGGAAACTGAATTGACTCCGTTTGTGCGACCGGCCACTTCAAAAATCAGCATCAGCTCGATGTCAGACGCAAAGCCCATTTCAATGCCGCCAAATTTTCCGAGGCCTGCGACAACCCAGCCACATTCTGTGATTCCGTCCTCGCATAGTGGCTGACCGAATTGTGAAACCAGTTGTCGCCATGCAACTTCCAGTGCTTTGCAGACGACCAACTCCGCCAGTTCCGTCAATTCTTCTGAAAAGGCACCGAACGGACGGCAGTGTCCCAGCACATGCCGCATGTCGATTCGGAACAGATGCCTGTCTTTAAACTCGTTCAACGCTACCCAGGCAGCAATTGGATCCGACGTATTGTCGCACGCATTGTCCAGATCGATTCTTAGGGACTCCCGGCATTCACGAATGGCCAGCTCTTCCGGATGGGTCAGCAACGGAAACAACTGCTGATGCCGCGACTGCAGAAATGCTTCCCACAGATACTGGCTGATCCCGAGCACTCGCGCGACTGCATGCAGCACGTTAGGGCGACGCAGAGACTTCATGTTGTCGAACCACGCGACAGCGGGCTGCAGGCGTGAAACCAGATCGCGGAATCGAGCCAGTGCATGATGAGGATCATTCGTGGTCGGCAACCAGTGCGTGAACTGTTTGATCAGTGTCGCTGCCAGTTGCAGTTCCTGCAGCCGTTCCGCACTATCGATCGGGCGACCATTGCGTTCGCGAACATACAACACATCACGCACCTGACTGCCCTCGGCATCAATAATCGCGCGCAGGACGCGAAACCGGCTAAGCGACAGAGCACTGGCCAGCTCGTACATGAATCCCCACGAATCCGCACCGGTGATGTTCATCTGAGTCAGCACAGAGTTCGGCAATCGAATCAGTTCGACATCGACATCAGCCGAAGTTGGTTCAGACACAGACTGTTGCGGCACAGCATCACAAAATCGAGACAGCAACTCAGCGCGGACGTCCTCAATGCTGCTGCCACGAGACAGTTGACTGAGTCGTCCGATTTCTTCCTGCAGCGACGTTGCCAGTTTTTCTGCCAGGGTTGAAGCCTCCGTTGTTTCGGCGGCAGGGACTTCCAGTCGCACCTCGAAGCAAGCGAGAAATCGACCGGCGACACAACGATCTCCAAGACCATTCATGCCTTCCCCTGTCAGCGCATCGCCTCGACGAATGTCAAGGCGATAGATGGAAAGCAGACCGCAAATCGCCGACAGCCAGCCGGAGAAATCTTTGCCACAGACAACCATGTCCCAGTGGTCGATCGTCAAAGAATTCTGTCGCAGCGACACAATCGCGTCCGCGCCTGCATCGACCGCCGCAAAAATTTCCGTCAGCCGCTGCCGCCGGGCCTGCAGAGTGTTCAGCGACAGAACCGTATCCAGACCCGCTGTCGGGGTTTGATTATGGGGCCATTCGGGAGCGGCGACAGTGTTCATGGCCGAGGATTCGAACTGTAAAGATTCAGCGAAAATGGATCGAACTGCGTGTCGATGTTCGTCAAAACGGCGCATCAGTGTCGCAGCATCAGGATAGTCCATGCGATGGGCCAGCCACTCCCGTTGACGCTCATCGACCGGCAGTTCATGCGTCTGTTGATTGTGAAGTAACTGGAGCGAATGCTCGACCGTCCGCAGGAACACATAACCGGCGCGCAGGTGTCGATACCATGCCGCACTGATTAAACCAAACTCGGCCAGTCGCACCAGCGAATCCAGCGTATTGGAACTCAGAATACGCGGCTCACGTTCACCGTGAATCAGTTGCAGACTCTGGACAAGGAATTCGACATCGCGAATCGATCCGACTCCCAGCTTGACTTCGGAATTCAGTTTTCCCCGCTGACGCAGGCGAAATTCGATGCGTTCTTTCATGTGCTGAATACTGCGGCGAATATCCGTCGCTGAATCAGTGAACAACAGAGGTCGCATGCGACTGAGAAATCGGTTTCCGACGTCCACGTGGCCAGCCACCACGCGGGCTTTGAGCATTGCCTGTTTTTCCCAGGTGGCAGCATCCTGGATCAGGTAATCAGCGTATCCACTGATCGTATTCACCAGCGGCCCCGCCTCGCCCCACGGACGCAGCCGCAAATCGACACGATACAGGAAGCCTGGCGGGATGTCTTCAGCCAGTCCGTCAATTGTCAGCCGCGCCACGCGCTGCACAACTGCCGAATCCTGTTCGCAGATCAGGACCAGATCAATGTCGGAGCTGTAGTTGAGCTCTTCACCGCCATGCTTGCCGAGACTGATCACGGCCAGCGGCAGGTCGGCAACTTTCGCCTCTTTCAACGCGAGATCCAGAGAGCACTGAACCATTGCATCCGCGAGCAATGACAATTGAAGAGTGACAAATCTGAGATCAAGCAGACCGAAGGCATCGCACATCCCGATTCGCAGCAGTTCGCGTCGCTGAAATCGACGAAGTTCGCAAAGCCTCTGTGGTCGTTTGCGGCCGGTTGCGATGGCGGTTGAGGCTTCCTGCACAAATTGCTCGCGGGTCTTCATTTCGGACGTTCGCCCGTGCAGCGCGAGTGTCGTCAGGTAAGGCGGATCGGCCAGCAGTGTCTGAGTCAGAAACGGACTTGCACAGGCCAGCCTTGCCAGAATCCCCAATGCCCGCGGCGTGGCATTGAGCAACGCAAACACGTCGAACTGTTCGTAAGCGTTGCGCACATATTGATCGACAACGTTGAGTACGAAATCCTTAATCGGAGCTTCATGGCAGACGCGCTGCAGACTCCAGTACCATGGCGGTTCGTCAGATGCATCAGTCTTCGCTTCGGAATCCTGCGCAAGCGAAGCGCGCCACAGCGATGTGATGCGCATCATGGCGCGCACCGCCGCTTCCGGATCGGAAAACCCCGCAGCCCGAAACAGACTCACATTGGCGATGAGTTGCGATTCGGACAGATTGTCAAAGGATGGCAGCATGAATAACCGATTCGGAGCGTCAGGATTGATCTGCCGCTCAACTTCCCCTGGAAATTCCGGATGCCCGGCCCGGATTACAGGCATTGTGTTGAGGGCGGCAGTGAAGCCTGGATCTCACAAGGGTCAGTGGATCGCACTTGCTGGCGATCATCGAAGTTCAATTCCGATGAACTATCATACTCTCCTTGATCCGCTGCCGAAATGCATCGTATCCTGAGTCAGAAAAGTCCGGCAACCGGGATTCATCCTGCATTCTCCGCGCATGATGTCTTTTCGAGCAGATCGATATCGGACAATTCCCACAGCCGGAATTGCGCCGTTGTGGTCGTGTACATGGAAGTTTCCAGAATGGAGCAGATCACGGTCAGCCTCTTCGGAAGCCGGAAGCTCTTTATTCTTTACGCGGAGTCTCCGCGTCGCCGTTCGATCCTGCAGACGCAGTCTGCTGTGCCATGGGAATTCCCTGATGATTTCGCTGTCGATCCAGCAAACGAGCGAGTGATCTGGCTCCTCGGTCTGCGACATTGGCCACTGCGGCTTCGACGGACACATCGGTGTCTCCCACAATGACGTCGCCCTTTTCCTTCAGGATCACTTTCAGGCGGCACAGAATGTCACTGCCATCTTCCGGGCCATCCACGTCGGTCAACGTGACTCTTGCCGAACTAATTCTGGATTCAAATCGTCCAAGGGCAAGCCGTAGTCGGCGCTCAGCAGACTCCATCTGAACTTCGGTCAGTGAGACATTGCGACACGTAATCTTGATTTCCATGACCATGCTTTCTGTTTGAACAGAGTTGTGAGTGCCAGACGATACGCAACCAGAACAGACCACCAAACAAGGCGCAGGATTTCTTAGTCCCAGTCCCAATCAAGCTCTGTACCACCTGAGAATGCGGTCAAGGCAAACATCGGGGCATGGCCGATGTCTGGTGACGCATCGAACTGCCTCCGCGATCGACTGCGTCGTCCTGAGATTCTTTGATGCGCCGAATCATCAGTGTTCCGTTGATGCGCCACATGATCTGTCCCAGCCAACGTCCATTGTGGTTCCTGGGACTCTGCACCGACGATTGTTCTGCGGACAGCGTCGAGTGGTTTGAGCCTCGACAGATGGTCACAATTACGTACGTCGTCACTTTGATTTGTCATCATCGTAGGTGCTCTTCTTGCAACGTTGCGATAGTGCTGATACCCCCAAGCTGCATCGACCAAATTCTACGGCCTTCACGAGGATTGACTAATTTAAAGTTATGTCTTGAATCATTGATTAAATGAAAGTATTGTGCGCCGCATGGACTGGCTCAATTATCATCACCTGCTGTATTTCTGGATGGTCGCTCGCGAAGGCACAATTCTGCGAGCGGCAGAAAAGCTTCACATCGGGCAACCAGCGATCAGTACGCAGCTGCGCAGTCTGGAAGAGTCGCTGGGGCAGAAGCTGTTTCAGAAGTCCGGTCGAACGCTGGAGCTGACCGAAACGGGCAAGACCGTGTATCGATATGCCGATGAGATTTTTTCGCTGGGACGCGAAATGGTCGATACGCTCAAGGGACATCCCGTGGGCAAACCTGTGCGGTTTATTGTCGGTATTGTGAATGTGATGCCAAAATTGATGGCTCGCCGACTGCTGGAGCCAGCGTTGCGATTATCGGACGACCTGCGGCTCGTGTGTGTGGAAGACACACTGGAACAATTGCTCAGCGAGCTAATCCTGCACAATGTGGATATCGTGCTATCCGACACGCCGGTCACAGCCGCGTTCAAAGTACGAGCTTACAATCATGCTCTTGGGGACTCTGCGATTGGTCTCTTCGCGACGAAAGAGCTGGCGCGTCGTTGTCGTAAGGGCTTTCCGGAATCGCTCAACGGAGCCCCGGTGCTTTTGCCCGCCCGCAGTTCCGCCCTTCGACGATCGATTGATTCGTGGCTGGAAAGCAAGGATCTGCATCCGCTGATTCGTGGCGAATTTGACGACACCGCTCTGCTGAAAGCGTTCGGTCAAACAGGCGAAGGACTCTTTCCCGGAGGCCTTGCAATCAAGGATGAGATTTGCCGACAATACGAAGTGGAACTCGTGGGCGAAATGGAAGGTGTCCGTGAACACTTCTTCGCGATTTCTGCTGAGCGAAAAATCAAACATCCCGCAGTACTGGCGATTGCCCGAACGGCAAGGTCAGACCAATTTCTCTGACTCAGGGCCTGCAGGTTCATCGAAACCATGGCAGAACGGCCGTCAGTCAGCGTTCTCCGGCAATTGTCCTATGAAGACTTTTCCGATAGCATCCTTTTTTCGGCCGCTCAGGTTTCGTCTCGAGCCTGATTCGCCATTCTCAATGACGGTTCTTTCTTCCGGAATGGATACCTTGAGCACAGCAGCAGAGCCCCGGCGTCAATCGAAAATTGGTGTGGACGGGTCGAGCTATTCTTCACGCGGTGTGAATTGACAATGGCGAGCGGCTGGGCGTGAGCGCACCGTGGCCCGCGCATGAACACACGGAGGGCTGACGCCCAGCCGCTCGCCGCTGCCTCATTCCTGGCCGCGCAAAGAATATCTCCGGGCTCCTCGCGTTTGCCTTCGGCATGAGTGGCTTGATGAAGCTGAAGGGCGGCCCGGAGTTCGCAGAAGGCATCACAAAACTGGGCCTGCCGGAATCCATGCGGATCCCATTCGCAATTCTGGAGCTGTCGTGCCTCGCCCTTTACCTGTTTCCCGGCACTTCAGTAATCGGAGCGATTCTGCTGACCGGCAACATGGGCGGCGCTATCTGCACTCACTGGCGCGTTGGAGAAGCGTTTCCGGTGCATATCGTGATTGGTGTCCTGATCTGGCTGGGCGTCTGCCTGCGTGAGCCGCGTCTGTGGGCCGTCATGCCGTGGCGCCGACGTTGAGGCAGCCTGTTATCCGCAAGAAAAGAAAGCCTGCGATTGAGCCATGAGGTAACTCGTCGGCGTCGTTCAGACATTGAGTGATTCTTTCGACTCGTTGACGGGTGTACTGTACGCCCGTCGCTCCGCCGACGGGATGTTTTTCTTCACGCGAGCAGACCAGCGTCACGACGCCTTCGTCACTTCGCGTGCAACCGGCTTTCCGGCCTTCATCTGCAGCATTTCGACGCCCAGACAAAATGCCATCGCGAAGTAGACATAACCCTTCGGAGAGAACCTGAAGCAGCACGGCCTTCAAAGTCGTAACACCCAACGCTGCGGATTCCGGATCGCTGGCATGTTCGATCTTCCGATGAATCTCATAGGTCGCCTTGCCCAGCAGGAAGAGTCCTCCCAGGACCAGGATGATGTCCTTGCCGGAAAAGCCAGTCCCGAATACTGCGAACAGCGGCTGGTTCAGCTGCATCACAAAACCGATCGCCAGAACCAGAATCGCCCGGGAGACAACGGCCAGAGTCAGCCCCATTTTCCGCGCATAGTCGCGCTGAGATTCGGGCAGCTTACCCGCCAGAATCGCAATGAAGATCACGTTGTCGATCCCCAGTACGACCTCGAGAGAAGTCAGCGTGAACAACGCGATGAACGCTTCCGTCGAAAAGAAATCCATCATTGTTTTGTTGCTTTGTTCGTTCAAAAAGAGTCGAGAGAGTAGAAGGTGGAAGGTCGTCTGGTTCTTCCAGGTCAAGTGGACTTGTGACGTCTGACGTGACAGCGTTTTCGGCACGGACCATTGTGGAGGGATGGTCCTGGCTCGTAGGTTCCCGATCGCGCATGGCTTCTTCCGTCGCGAGGCGTGCGATGCGAGTCGCCAGCAACCCATCCTTCGCTGTCGGCATGTCGCGCAGATCGCCGGTCGAAAGTGCGTGAGCGAATTCCGCATGCATGCCGGCGAAGTTCTTCTCCGGATGCCATGCGAGCCATTGAGTCCCGTGAGAATTTCGCAGCTCAAACGAGTGCTCTTCGCGGTTGTAGCGAATGACACCATCCGACCCGATCAATTCATACTGGAAGTGTGTTCGCGATTCGCGCGATGTGGCGTTGTACGAAAAACTCATCTCCACCATCGTGTGAGCCCCACAAGCGTGACCCATGTGCAGATAAAGATGATCGGGTGCCTGATAGTCTTCGACCCAGACGCCGATGCCGCGCTGCCATTCTACTTCGGAACCCAGCCACCAGCGAGCCAGATCAATCTGGTGAATTCCACAGTCCACCATGGGCCCTCCCTCCAGCATACGACCGACGCGCAAAGGACTCGCTATGCGTTCGCCCTTCTCATTCCAGCTCCATTTTCCATGCAGGTTCCAGAGGTAGTTGAGCCGCAGGGCGCGAACTTCTCCGATGGCACCGCTTCGAACCAATCGATGAATCTCCTTTGCGGAACCACTGAAGCGGTAGGTGAAGCCGGTAAACAGCATGAGTCCGGCTTCTTCCATGATCTTGATCATGCGTGTGATATCTGCCTCGTTCATTGCAAGAGGCTTCTCACACAGCACATGCTTCCTGTATTGCGCCGCCTGCAGGACGTTGGCAAGATGAAATGGCGCCGGCGTGCAGATCACTACCGCATCAATATCCGATTCCCAGAATGCCTTTTCCGTTGGAAAAGCATGCGGAATCTGAAACTTCGCCTGCATTGCCAGAGCTCGGTTCCAGCTGACGTCGTAAACAGCATGCAGATTGATACCAGAAACATGCTTCAGCGCCGGCAGATGGCCAAGTTCCGCAATCATGCCGCAGCCCAGCACACCAATTTTCTTCGCGCTCATAAACAGAGTCTCGATCCATTCGAAGTTGAAATCATCGACTTACTGTCCGGACATCGACATCCCTTGCGAATCACGAAGCCGATCAAGGCGTCTGGAAACGGCGAGAACTGCTCGATCAGCGGTCTCGGCCACGATTGCTTCTACCGAGACACCCTTTCCCTCCACCACAATTTCTCGCTTTCCCCCAAGCACGACCTTCATGCGGCACTGAATGTCATCGCCGCCCCTGGGCCCGTTCACGTCAGTGAGCGAGATTTCAATCGTGCGAATGTGCGAACCAAATCGATCGAATGCAAACTGCACGCAGCGTTCGATCTGTTCCCGCTGACCCGATGTGATCTGAACGTTGCGATCCAGAATGTTCATGTCCATGGCTGAGATTCCTCGAAAGATAATGGTGCTGAAATGTGATCCGTGAACTTCGCATGTGCATAACTCTATGCAACTCTCCATAAATTGACTAATTCAAATTGAATTAATAAAACATCAATTTAATTGAACAGTCAGGGGTTCTGTGTCATCTGGTTCCGCAGCGAACCAGGCCGCACACAACGATTTGATTAAATCAATATGTGCGCAACGTATTATACATTTGTCATCTTGTGTCGTTTCCCTAGAATCATTTCGGGGATGCCCTGTCACTTGCGATAGATAAGGCAGCAGCTTTGGTCGTACAATACGTGAGACGTCAGATACGACCTCCCGACGCGGGACGAAGATTGCATCGTCAACCCCCTGCGGAGATTGTTAATTCGTAGTGTCCAATCAACTCTTGAGCAAATCTCTGTTCGTTCGGTAAAGTGCCAGTTGCGGGCAAGACCTGAAATTATGCTGAGGCAGAGGACTAGACAACAGCTAGGTAGTAGATGAACAGTATGGAATCTTCAGAGCGCGCTTCCGAAGGAGATCTTGTCGCGGCAACATGGATTTTTGAACAGATTGCGCTACGGGATGGTCTGCATGTGGATCGGTCCAAAGTGCGCCGCGCGGTTGATGAGGCTGCAGAAATCTACTTTGGCATTCAGGAAGGCGGCTGGTGGCGCTGGATTGTGGAAACAGGACATAGTCTTGGCCGCAATTGTCGGGTGATTGATGGTGAGGTGCAGCAACTGGTGCGTCTGGCCCGCGATGGCGTCGTGGTGATCCTGCGTTCCGACGACGGGCTGACGTGGCATGCGCTGATGCCGAATGGACGGCGGCTGAGCTTTTCCACACCGACCGGAGATCGTCCAGTCCAGATCGTTTCACCACGAAAGATCGAAAAGCTGCTTCGCAGAGAGGGTTTCGAAGGGACACTGCGTTGCGTGGTGGTGGAATCTTCACTGACGTCGTCTGATGCACTGCTGTCGCATGTCGGAGAGACGAAGCCTTTGCAGCGCTTGCTGTCACTGCTGCGAGCTGAAAGCAGTGACATCTGGGTGGTCGTCATCTTCGCGCTGGTGTCTGGTCTGCTGACGATGACGACTCCATTGGCAGTGGAGGCTCTGGTCAACACCGTGGCATTTGGTCGGTATCTGCAGCCGATCATTGTCTTGTCCGTGATGCTGCTGGCGTGTCTGGTTTTTCTGGCGGCGATCAAGGCCATTCAGACGTTTGTCGTTGAGATTATTCAGCAACGACTGTTTGCCCGCGTTGCCACCGACTTGTCATTCCGGCTGCCACGCACACATGTCGAAGCTCTTGACGAAAAGTACGCACCGGAGCTGGTGAACAGATTCTTCGACATTGTGTCGGTGCAGAAGATCAGTGCACAGTTGCTTCTGGATGGAATCACTCTGATGCTGACTGTCGCAGTCGGTATGGCGGTACTGGCTTTCTATCACCCTTATCTGCTGGCCTTCGATATTGTTCTGGTCCTGGCGATTCTGTTTACGATGTTTGTGCTGGGGCAGGGAGCAGTGAAGACCAGTATTAAGGAATCGAAAACAAAGTACGCGATGGCTGCCTGGCTTGAAGATCTGGCTCGCTGCCGCACAACGTTTCGCTACGCCGGAGCAGCTGAGTTTGCGATGGAACGATCTGATGAGCTGATTTATAACTATCTGACGGCGCGGAAGAAGCATTTCAAGGTGCTGATGCGGCAAATCATCTTCATGTTGTTACTGCAGGCTCTGGCGAGCACTGCGTTGCTGGCGATCGGCGGCTTGCTGGTGATTTCTGGCCAGTTGTCGCTTGGCCAGCTTGTGGCAGCAGAACTGATCGTGGCGGTGGTCGTCACGTCGTTAGCCAAGTTTGGTAAGCACATCGAGAGTTTTTACGACCTGCTGGCGTCGATTGATAAACTCGGTGTCTTGTTTGATCTGCCGATTGAACGCACCGATGGATTGCTCACGATGGGTTCAGGAACAGGAATCGTCGTCAAAGATATGAGCTATTCTCTCCCGGACGGACGTGAGATTCTGAACAATGTTTCGCTGACGATTCAATCCGGCCGAAAAGTCGCGATCACCGGCCACAGTGGCTGCGGCAAAAGTCTTTTACTTGACATACTCTTCGGACTGCGAGTACCAGCTTCGGGATTGATCACAGTGAATGGAATTGACCTGCGGGACGTGCGTTCGGATGTTTTGAGACGATGCGTGGCTCTGGCTCGCGATGTGGAAGTGTTTGACGGCACGATTGCAGAGAACGTGCATCTGGAGCGTCCGGATATCAGCAGAGGCGATGTTCGATCGGCATTGGAACTGGTGGGATTGCTGCCGCTGATACAGCAGCAGCCACAGGGACTTGACACGCCATTGACATCTGCCGGAACACCACTCACAACCAGTCAGCTGCGCCGTCTTATGGTTGCACGAGCCATCGCGGGATCACCTGAAATCGTCCTGCTTGACGAAATTCTGGACTGTATGTCAGACGCAAGCTCTGCATTGATTCTGCAGCGCATCCTTGAGGCCGAACGGCCGTGGACGATCGTACTGGTCACGAATCGAGAAAAACTGAGATCATTGATGGACAGTGTGATTGAATTGACATCGAGCCCTGAGTAAAGCAAAGCATGGCACATGCCGCCCGCACGACAAAGCCCGATCCAAATCCGAATCCATGAGGATAAGAATGACAACTTTGCCCGCAACTGCCGACGCCCCGCAGCGACGCCGATCAATCCTGGCACCGGCCGCCTACAGCGAAGCTCTCATGCCTTCTCTGCAACTGGCCAGATCATCGCGTATCGCCAGTCGAATTGCCGTCATGCTGCTGCTGCTGCTGGTAGCCACGATTTTCCTGATGGCTTTCGCACCATGGCAACAGTCGATTACTGGTGCCGGTTACGTAGTCGCGTATGCGCCGCGCGAACGTCAGCAGGTGCTTGAAGCAACGACCGAAGGCCGCATCTTTCGCTGGAACGAAGAATTGTTTGAGAATGCCCGCGTGTCGAAAGGGGATTTCATCGCAGAGATCCGCGATATTGATGGTTCTTATACTTTTCGATTGCAGGGACAGTTGAAAAGCCAGATTGACATTCTGGAAGCCACGCAAAAAATAGTCATTGCCGGCGAAGGCCAGCTTGAGGCCTATCGAGAGGCCGCTACGGCAATCGAAGCGGCTCAAAACGCTTACGTGCAGTCCGCCACAGAAAAGGTCACGGCCGCCGAACAGAAACTCGCCATCGCGGAAGCCGCAATTTCTCAATTGCAGGCCGCCTATAATCGAGCTAAGGATCTGCAAGCTGCAGGAAACATCGCGCTCGAGAAATTGCAGGAGATCGAACGAAAGCTTCAGGAATCTCTTGCCAAGGTCAAAGAAGAAACGGCAAACGCTTCTGCCGCACGCGCCGAACTGATGGGAAAGAAGAGCGACCGTAAAGCCTACATCTATAAAGCCGAAGCTGACGTGCAGTATTCCGCAGGTGCGCTCGACAAAGCGAAGTCCGAAGTTTCCAAGGAAGAAAAAGAAAAATTTGAGATGGAAACAAAAGTTTCCCGCCTGAGTACTCAGGAAATTACCGCACCCTTCGACGGATATCTGGTGCATCTCAGCGCGAATATTGGATCGCAGATGGTCAAGAAGGGTGATCCGATCTGCACCATTGTGCCTGAGACCAAAGATCGAGCCGTACAGATCTGGCTGAACGGCAACGATGCCCCACTGGTGGTGGCCGGACGTCATGTGCGTTTACAGTTTGAAGGCTGGCCAGCGATCCAGTTCGCCGGTTGGCCATCAGTCGCTGTCGGCACGTTTGGGGGAACTGTTGTGTCAGTCGATATGGTCGATAACGGCAAGGGGAAATTTCGCTGCCAGATCCTGCCGGACAAGTCTGAAGCGAATCAGTGGCCTCAGGATCGGTTCCTGCGTCAGGGAGTGCGAGCTAACGGCTGGGTACTGCTGGAACAGGTGCCCCTGTGGTTCGAGGTCTGGCGGCAGCTTAACGGCTTCCCGCCCACAGTGGATGTGGAATCATCTCTGTATTCGACCGAGAAAAAGGCCGATTCTGACGGCAAGTAGGGCGTGCGGGTGCCGTCGCTGGATGCGACGCGAACAGCCCGATCGTAGCGGTTGTTCCGGAAATAACGATTCGTGTTTGAACGTCTCTGAAATCCGATTATTCCGGTCGATCCGTTGCCGCAGTGACTCACTCCGGTGGCCGATGACGAGCATGATCGATACCACTGGAACTGATTCGTCACGGAAGACTTTTGAGAATGCGCAGAATCTGCCGCATCATGATGACTGCAATCCTGCTGACCGGCTGCGCCAGCGTGCGCAGGCCCGAGGCGGTTGTTGTCTCAGAGCGGCCGGAACAGGAAGTCGTCGATACCCGATCAGCAGAAGAGCTTTTTCGTGGCGATGCACAGCTGGAAGACGACGACACCAGATCTTCAGCACACGACGGATCCATTCACCTCACGGGATTCCAGAGCTCCGACCAACTTGATGTAAAAATCGATGAGCCGTCTTTGGACACAGGCGATTTACAAAGTGCCGTGCCGGGGAAAGCGATTGATGCCGAACCACACGCTGTGCAGTTTGATGAAGTGGTTAGTTCTGTCTACCGCAGCTATCCGATGCTGGAGGCGGCACTCCTGAACCGCAATATCGCTCTGGGACAACAGGTCGGGGCCAGAGGCGCGTTTGACCTGAAGCTCAAGGGAGCGAGTGAAAACGGGCCACAGGGGTTCTATCAGACATATCGCCAGAGCATCGGCGTCGTGCAGCCAACCTATGGGGGCGGCGAAGTGTTCGCGGGATATCGCGTCGGACGCGGTGACTTCCAGCCATGGTATCTGGAACGTCAGACAAACGACGGCGGTGAATTCAGAGCGGGCGTGCTGGTCCCGCTGGCTCGAAATCGTGACATCGATACGCGGCGTGCCGAACTCTGGAAAGCCGGGTACGGACGCAATCTTGCGGAACCCGACATTCAGGCTCAACTGATCAGTTTTGTGCAGGACGCATCGTACGCCTATTGGGATTGGGTTGCTGCCGGAGAAAACCATCACATTGCAAAACGGATTTTCGCTTTGGCGGATGAACGCACAGATCGGATCGAAGCGCAGGTGGAGGCAGGTTTTCTCGATCCGCCGGAACTCACCGACAACCTGCGAATGGTCGCCATTCGCGAAGCAAAGGTCGCCGACACACGTCGCAAGATGGAGCAGACGGCAGCCAAACTCTCTGTGTACTGGCGAGATGCTCAGGACAATCCCATCGTCGCCACGGAAGCACAATTGCCAGGCTTTCCGGAGGTGACACCTGTCGCAGACGATCTGGGGGCCAACATTCAACAGGCGCTCTCGCAGCGGCCCGAACTGCGGATGTTGGATCTGATGCGACAGCAGGTGCAGGTCGATTACTCTGAAGCCGCCAATCAGCTCCAACCGGAACTCAACGCCGTTCTGTGGGGCTCTCAGGACGTGGGCGCTCCGACAAGTTCTAAACGCGACAAGTCACCATTTGAAAGTGAAGCATCTGTTTTTCTGGACGTTCCGATGCAACGCCGCAAGGCGCGTGGCAAGATGACGGAAACGCAGAGCAAGATTGCGCAGTTGTCAGCCAAACGCCGCATCACGGCCGACAAGATCAGCATCGATGTTCAAATGGCCCATGCAGCGCTGCGATCCGCGTGGGAACAGGTCGAACGCACGGGTGAAGCCGTGGAGTATGCCGAAGACCTCGCCGCGCGTGAACGCACGAACGAAGAAGCCGGAGTGTCCGACATGCTGAAGGTTTCTCTGCGTGAACAATACGCCTATGAATCAGCAGAGAAGAACGTCGAAGCCCTGAAACTCTACTTCGAATCCCGCGCCGACTATCGCGCGGCGATGGCGGAGGATCAGATCGATCGGTGATGTCCGGACACGCCAGGTGCGTCACCGACAAGTAACTGGTTACTGACTGAAACACAGAATCAGGACGCAATCACTGGAAGATATTGAATTGTACGGAAGATTGACGTACAATTCAGCCAGCGAAAGGAAGACAAGATGAGTACCCCGAATTCCACAACCAAATCAGCAAGGCTGGAGACTCGCGTTTCGCCCGAGCAAAAAGAGTTGATCGAACGAGCTGCAGCGTACGCAGGCAGATCTGTGTCCGATTTTGTGGTAGCACATGTTGAATTCGCGGCCAAACAGGTCGTTGAAGAATACGAACGATTGCACCTCAATCAGAAGCAAAGTCGAACACTCGTGGAGGCGTTGCTTTCGCCAAAACGACCCAACAGGAAGTTGCGTACCGCGGCAGCCAGACATCGCAGTCAAGTCGAAAGTCGATGAGCGATTTCGTTTGCGAATCGCTGGGACAACAGCATGATCGCAGGAATTTTGATTGCGGTGTGCCGGTCTTGAACGAATATCTTGCAAAGATCGCTGGCCAGGATATCAAGCGGAAAACAGCGGCTGTTTTCGTGATGACGCCGAAGACTGAAGCATCCCGTGTCGTCGGATACTACACGCTTTGCTCAACTTTGATTGAACTCACTTCTTTGCCAGACTTCCCGAATCGCATGTTCCTGCCCCTTGCCACAGCAGAAAAACGGTGATGCCCATGTTGAACGCTCATCACGTTATTCACTGTAGCATTGCCAGAAACTCATCTTCCGTCAGCACCTCGACACCCAGTTCCTGAGCCTTCGTCAGTTTGCTGCCTGCCGCTTCGCCGGCGACCACGAAGTCTGTTTTCTTTGAAACGCTGCCGCTGGCTTTGCCGCCGTGGTCGCGGATGAGTTGTTCGATCTCGTCGCGTTTGAGACGCACCATTGTTCCCGTGACGACCAGCGTTTTGCCGATCAGTTTTCCTTCTGCAGGGACGCTGGAACGATCGATCGGCTGACCGAGATTCAGACCAAGTTTCCTGAGTTCGTTGACCAGCCGAATGCCATATTCGGATCGAAAGAAACGATGCACGGACGCGGCTATCACTTCGCCGATTTCATCGACTCTGGACAGGGACTCTTCTGACTGCGCTGCAATCTCGTCGATCGTCCCAAAGGCCCGTTCCAGTGTTCGTGCGTTCGTCTGCCCGACGTGGCGGATGTTGAGTCCGGTCAGCAGTCGCCACAGCGGTTGCTGCTTCGAGGCTTCGATGCCGTTCAATAAATTATCGATCGATTTTGCTCCCTGACGTTCCAGCTTCAACAGATCCTCACGACGATCAGCAAGCCGATACAGCGACGGGATACCATCGACAAGACCCGCCGTGAAAAGTTGCTCGATGAGTTTTTCGCCGAGTCCGTCGATATTCATTGCCGGGCGCGACGCGAAGAAAATCAGCGTCTCTCGCACTTGTGCCGGGCATGTCGGATTCGGACAGCGAATGTAAACACCGCCTTCATCTTTCTGCAGCTCGGCACGGCATTCGGGACATTGAGTCGGAAAAATGTACGGTTCCTCGGTGCCAGCGCGGGCCGACTCATTCACGCGCAGCACATGCGGAATAATTTTGCCGGCTTTCTCCACGACGACCAGATCGCCGATCAGAATTCCCAACCGATCCAGCTCGTCGCGATTGTGCAGACTGGCGCGGGAAACTGTCGTCCCCGCGATTTCGACTGGTTCCAGTTCGGCGACCGGCGTCAGTGCATCGTTTGTCCCAACCTGAACTATTGTCCAATCTACGATTTCTTTCCAAGTGAGAACGGGTATTCCCCATTTCCTCGCTTTATCGGCTTTCCCTGATTCCTGTGAAATATCCAATAACGCGACCACGTCTGGTGCGTCGCCCTTTCGGACATCGTCCAGAAAAATCAATCCATGCGGCTTAGCCTTTTCCATAACGAAACTCTTGCTCCATCCGTAACAGGGATGGTCACTGCTGACAAACTTTCCAGTGAGACATACTCGCATGCCCGGTAAGAGTGCGATGAGCTTTCGGTTGCTTTGCGGCCGAGGCGGATCATACGCCAACTTCCAGAAGTCTATAAACGCTCTAATTTGATCAGCATCGACTTGAGTAACCTCCAGATCTCGTCCAGCTTTCTCAACGAGCATGTGACACAGTACCATTGCTGATTCGGCGCAACATGCCTCGGATAATTCAAAATGCTTGATCGCCTTACCGATGTTTGAAAGATGAGCTTCGGAGCAAACGCCAACGGAACAGCCGACAATAAAACTGCATTTAGATTTCAAATCGAGCGAACGCAGAATCTGACCTGAAAGTACGTCGGGCGACAACGGGTCAATATGGCGTGCCAGAAAAAACGAGCCGACGTCAATCTTAATCTTCTTCAGAACAAATGGTGCAGCGAGAATTCTCTTTCGCTCATCCGCAGGTTTTGCGTTAAAGACATCGCGAGCCAACTCGGCACGCTCCATTGCCGACATAGAGGCGAAAGTTTTGGTAAGACGCCCTTGCCCTTCCATCTCGTCGATCGCGCTTGTCGGCAAGTTTAGCGGAACACATTCATCGGCATCTTCGGCGGACCATTCACTCAGCGAGAATAGGTCAGAAACCTGAAAACCAATCGGAACGCATCCTGACATCATCGTCGCAGTAATACTTCTTGCTTCTGATATATCGGGGCAAAGAGTCATGTCGGAGGCGGCAAGTCCTGAACCCGTTGCTTCGCACAAGTCTCTATTCGGATTAACCATAGTCGAGCAACTCGCAGCTTGTGTCTCACTGTCGTGGCGGATAATTGCAACTTCAGCCAACTTGCGATATTGGTCGGTCCCAGTCAAAACAATGCCAACGAACGCCTTGTTGAACGTGTCAATCGGACACTTCTTGACGTTGATGGTTCGATGAAACCGAAGAACGTGTGGCGAAACTTTCACATGACCTATCGTGATCGGCTGCGTCAGTGTGATCCCCTTCAGTGACGTGCAGCGGCTGAGAGCCACATAGCTTTGTCCAGGCTGGGAACTGTGCCTTGGATCAAATATGACATTGTCGAAGGTCTTTCCCTGACTTTTGTGAACGGTCACGGCCCATGCAAGTTTAAGTGGGAACTGACTGAACGACCCAATCTCAAGTTTTTCGCCGTGCTCGTTACGCCTGGTGGGGTCAAATACTTTCCAAGTGTATCGTTCAACATCAACAGGGCTGTCGAGATCCGCAATTTTCACACGTATTGATTCATCTGATAATGAGACAATCCGACCCAGCGACCCATTCACGTAACCATCTTGATTAACCAGCATCATCACCTGTGCATCCAGCTTTAGACGCAACCGTTCAAGGCCCCTAAATTTTTTCTTTTCGACTTCACCGTGTTTTGTTGCGTCGTACTCCGTTGATTTGCCCGGAAGTATTGCGAGTTGACGCTCATTTATTTCATCGACGGCGTCGTTTCGAGCGGCGAGCGTGATGCCCCCGAATTCTTTAGACGCTGCGGGGTCGGTCACGTACCGGGAGTTCAACGCCTCAATCTGCTGTTCAGTAACGCTGCCGTCGCGGATTGCGTTCAGGATTGCAATGAAGTGTTCGTCCTTTTGACGAAAAATTGTTGACAGTTCAATTGTTATCAACTAAGCCCGGTCGAATGCTCTCGAAGAAAAAAAGTACGGAGTTGCATAGTATTGTTCCGTCCCATCTTCGCGTCCCTCTACAGGCGGAAGTTGGAACAAGTCCCCAACAAACACCAACTGTACCCCAC
>JAYSPO010001087.1:0-3081 GCA_043722015.1 Candidatus Kuenenia sp.
AAACAAGAGTCCTGAGCCGAGCCGGAAACGATCAAAAAAACTCCCGGCAGTTTACGGGCGGTCGAACGGAATGGAAGTCCGGCCTGCATAAAACTTAAGGCGATGATATACTAGACTCACCAAAGCCAGAACCGGCCGTGAAACAGGGTCGAGCTAAGCTGGGTCACTTCCGCTCGTCTGTCACCCGTGGCGTGCGAGTGGCCTTCTCCCGCTTCTCAACGTCCTCTTTCGGGACTTGAGCCAATTTCTTCATCGCCTCATCGAACGCCGACAGCTTGGCAAACTTGTGAGGCTCCTGCGTTTTTTTCATTCTGCAATCCAGTTTGCGAGGAATCCCGACGATGACTAAAGTGAGATGCGCCGCTTTAGGTCAACGTGAGTCTTACCGTGGACACAACCACTCCATTCTATCCGTATCGCTCGCGAAGGCGATACAAGGACGGAGACGGGGCAAACGCCGATCACACATGGAAGGTGAAGGCCGAGGCGTTCGGTAAATGCCGGAACGACAACTCGCCATACCTGATTGCAAACGAGTGGATCGCGGCGGAGATCGGTCATTTTTTGCGGTTGCCCGTTCCGCCATGTGCGATGCTCCGGAAGAAGAGTTCCTCAACGGTCATGTTTTCGTCGCAGAGTTTTGAAGGCAACACAGCACCAGAAGACACCGACCCAAGTGTCTTGCATTCACGATACCCGCTCCTGTGTGCCGGAATTGTTGTGTTTGACATTCTGATCGGAAATCGGGATCGAGGTCTGTGGAACATCCATGTTGACGACCCGGACGCCCCTACAATTGTGCGGCTCTACGATCATGAGCGTTCACTTTTCTACGTCTATCCGAAAGAGGGGATTGACCAACTCCAATCACGAGAAGGCCGTCTAGGCATAACTCCATCGTCTGTATCCAATAACAGCTCACATTGTCTGATCGCCTTGATTGACTCAACTGACAATCTCTCGTACTGGGTCAAGCGAGTGAATGACATGCCAACCACGTTCATTGAGGCTGTCTGTCGCGAAGTGAAGTCGCTGTCGATCACAGAGCAAGAGTGTGTGTCAGTAGTCGAATTTTTGAAAACAAGACGTGATACAATCGGTGATCTGATTTTGAACCATCGTTCGCGATTCCCACTGGTGAAGACATGGCCACTATTTCTCTAGCTCCGCGATTTCTGCTTGCCAAGTACGTTCGTGACTTGGATCGCATGGAACCACGCAACATTGGTGTGTTCTTGTGGGCACGCGGGAACCTCTCAGCGAAGTTTCTGGAAGCCGGAGCGGCCTCCGAATTTGTCACAGAAATGGACGTGTATTCGCGCTGGGTTAAGTATTGGACAAAAGCGATCACGGCCGGGGAAATCCAGCCACGGCGCGGCGACCCCGTGCCAACCAGCGACCCGGCTTCTCTGGACGCGCTGCTCGCGACACAAAAAGGGAACTACATTCTCACTGATGCCGGTGAATTGATGGAGTCGATTCGTAAGAAAGATTCCAGCAAGGCGGTTGACTTCTTGTTTCGGGAACTGGTCGCGACGACAACGAAGAACGCAGCGAAAGATGATCGGCACGGCTTCGCGGACAGATGCGTCGCACTACTCAGGAAAGCCGGGCTGGCTGGTCGCGAAGACTTCAAAGAACACTACCCTGTGGAGGTCGCTGTATATGGCGTGCCGCAGTCGCTGCACTTTAGTTACGGACTTGGTGCGAGCCATCCGGACGCCTTGATGCAACGAGTGCAGTTGACCAATGAGCAGAGCATTACGAGTTCCGCCACGAAGTTGCATTCGCTCATTATCGGCTCAGGAATCCTCCCTAAAAAATACTGCCGCGCCCTCATCCGCAAGAGCGACATGTCAACCAAATCCGCGAAGGAGGGTTATCGAATGCTGGAAGGCATCTGCGAGGTTATTGATGTCGAAGCGGATGATGCCGCAGGCCGTCTTGCCGATCTGGCACCAAATCCGCGAGATTGATCTCTTCACGTCGTGAGTTCCCCGTACTCCAGTCGTCGGCCGACAACCATCTTCATCACTTCGTCGAACCGTTGACGGTCAGTCTTCCGTCTCTCATTGAAACGGAAGACTTGCTCATCGACGTACCGGAATAACTGCCACGGCATGACGCTGATGTACGTTCCGTTGATGCCACGCTTGAGCAGCGACCAGAAGTTTTCCATCCCGTTCGTGTGAACGTCGCCACGCACGTATTCGCGGGCATGGTCAACCGTCTCGTGAACGTAGTCGCTCGCCAAGCCTTCGTAGGACTTGAGGGCGTCCGAATACACCGTCGATCCCTTCGCGACGACGCTGTGGATGTTCGGCATGAGAGTCTTCCGCTTGGTGTTGCCGACAACTCCAGCAATCACGCGACCGCCACGTTGCAGCACGCCCTGAACAATCGCCTTCCCCACCGCGCCACGCCCCTTGATGCGGGTGGCCCGTGCAAACTTGTGCATGTTCTTGGCCTGGCCGCCCACGAAAGTCTCGTCCGCCTCGCAAGTGCCGGACATCTTCAAGAGCGATCCGTCTTGCATGGCCAAGCGGATGCGGTGGAGCATGTGCCAAGCCGACTTCTGAGTGATTCCAAGGTCTCTGGCGAGTTCGTAACTGCTGATTCCGTTCTTGCAGTTCGTGATGCACCACACGGCAACGAACCACTTATCCAGTCCGAGAGGCGAATCCTCGAAGATCGTCCCGACCTTGTAGCTGAACTGCTTCCGGCAATCGGACGCCTTGCACCGCAGCATGCGCCGCGTTCTGATTTCACCAATACGGTCTCCGCCGCACTTCGGGCAGGTGATCCGACCATCTGGCCACTTGACCTGTTTCATGTACTCGTTGCAGACATCAATGTCTGAGAAGTATTTGACGGCTTCCACTAAGGTCTTCGGGGTGTCGCACATGATTCGGCCTCGCGGTGATTGATCGTGACAGCCGAATTCTACCCCGCTGGGCATGGTGAGTCAAGTATATTGTTGCCAAACTTAAGCCGTGCGAAACGACTCGCGCGATCACGCGGGACAGAGCGTTTGGACGAGATCGGTGATTCCGAGAGTCGTGGCGGCCACGAGCATCTCAC
>JAYSPO010001088.1:0-2481 GCA_043722015.1 Candidatus Kuenenia sp.
CGGCCAATCGACTCTGGGATACGCCACGACACCGGCGGCTAGCGCCGTGCCGCTCACAGGAAGTGAGTGCATCATCCGCGTGCGTGACAGCGGCGTCGGCATCGCCCCGGATATGCTCGCGCACGTCTTCGACCTGTTTACGCAGGCGGAACGATCCCTGGACCGCTCACAAGGTGGATTGGGCATCGGACTGGCTCTGGTGCAACGACTCACGGAATTGCACGGAGGAACGGTCGAAGTTTCCAGTGTTTTGGGACGCGGCAGCGAGTTCATCATGCGTCTGCCGATGCCGCCGACTGACGCACCGCAGTCGACGTTGTCGGTCTCGGAAACCAGCCAAGGGACCACACGACCGCTGCGCGTGCTGGTGGTGGATGACAACGTGGATACGGTGTTGAGCTTCACGATGCTGCTGCAAGCGTCGGGGCATGACGCGCAGGCGGCTCACGACGGACCGACGGCCGTGCAAGCGGCCCTCGATTACCGACCGGACGTGATGTTGCTGGACATCGGCTTGCCCGGCCTGAACGGTTACGAGGTCGCGAAAAGAATCCGGCAGCAACCAGATCTCAAAAACGTCGTGTTGGTCGCCTTGACGGGTTATGGACAAGAGGCCGACCGACAGACTTCCCTGCAAGCAGGCTTCAATCAACACCTGGTCAAGCCCGTTCCTTTTGATCAGTTGCAGCAAATCCTGGCAACCGTCTCGCAGCAGGTGACGTGACGCAATTTGCACCCCGGCTCACCAACCACCTTGCATCGTATTCGGAAAGCCGCAAATGCTCGGCATACAGTCGATCGATGATCGACCATCCAGAGTCAATGCCGACCGCTCAAACATTTCACCGCAGCCTCTTCCCACAATTCATTGAGCCAGTAAAAACTCTCCAGCCAGTAACTTCACTGATTTCAAAGTCTATTCGGCATTTTTCAACAAGATAAACACCAGCGGTTGATGCGGCGACATCAGCAAACGTTAATGCCAACAGCAATGTCAACACGATCCCCGGTGCACAGATCAATGGGGTTCAAGCAGGCGTCGATGCAGCGGCTCGCACGAATGGCCAGAATATCAATTCCGATGTTCAGTCAAATACCAACGCGGGCGTGGATGCTCTACAGAATTCAACTGCGACAACCAATGCAATTCCATTTGGTGCGACGTTTGATTCCAGCACAACAGATCGCCTCATCATCCAGAATCTACAGCCGAATAGCGCGGCAGCGCGTCTTGGGCTGCGGACCGGGGACCGAATCATCGGATTCAACGGTCAGACCTACACCGACGGCAATCAATTCGATCGGGATCTGACCCAACTGAATGGAAACTCAGATGTCCCGTTCATCTACGAAAGAAACGGACAACGCTTTACACAACGTTTTCGCATGTCAGCGTCTAACGGCCAACAGACCTTCAATTCTCCATGCTGCGAAAGCCAGGGCTGGAATACTCAATCCGGTAACTTCGGACAGATTTTTCATTCTGCGGGTCGACCAATTTACGGTATGTCGTCTCACAACGGATACACTGGCGACATGCATCACGGCCAGGGTTACGTGGGCGTCACTGGATCTGGGAGCGGCTCTTATCATGGCTCAGCATGCTGCGGTGAATCAGTTCACTCTCACCAATGCTGCAGTCTGAACCGTCACCATGGTCATTATCAGGTTGGACGGCGTCACCGTCATAACTGTCGGTAAGTGATCGAACGCGAGGCGAACGGGGGATGTCAATCCCCTGATACTTGCCAGCCCTGACGGGCGGCATGCAATCAGCAAGAATCATTGGACTTACACGTTGTCCGACTCAGGTATTCAAGCCTGAGTCGGACTTTTCCTTGCGCTGAATCCTGGGAAGACACGTCGATACCAGAATCAGAGCTATACCAGCTCCTACTGCTTCAAAAACGCCAGCAGATCGTTCACCAGCCGTTCGCGGTGTGTGGCGAATAAGCCGTGCGGTGCCCCTTCATATTCGAGCAGGGTCGAACTCGCGATGACGCTTGCGGCAGCACGGCCGGTTGCGTCGATTGGAACTGTCTTGTCAGCAGTTCCGTGAATAATCAGAGTTGGCACCTGGATGGACTTTAGATCGGGCCGAAAATCAGTGGTCGCGAATGCCGTTGCACAATCCACTGTGGCTTTCAGACTGGCCTGCATTCCCACGGAGCGAGTCCACTCGAGTAATTCGTTGCTGACGGGATTCGTCAGCATTCCGACACCGAAAAAATCGTCAAAGAATGATGCAAAGAATGCGGCGCGGTCACTCATGATTGCCTGAGACATCTCATCAAACGTTGCTTTCGGGACTCCGTGAGGATTGTCCCTGGCCTGCAGCATGTACGGAACGATGGAAGAGACCAATGCAATCGAGCGCACGTTCAGGCCAGCGTGATTCGTCATGTAGCGGACCACTTCGCCGCCACCCATTGAGAAACCAACCAATGTTGCATGGCTCGCGCCACAATGCTTCATTACGTC
>JAYSPO010001089.1:0-8028 GCA_043722015.1 Candidatus Kuenenia sp.
TTCATTCTTTCCCGTCATGGAATTAACGTCGCTGCCGTAGTATCCATTGACCAGGCGTGCCGGAACCTGCACCGACTGCAGCAGCAGCGCGCAGGCAGAGGCATAGTATTCGCAATGGCCCGATTTGGTATTGAACAGAAAGTCCTCGACCGGATCGATCGACCTATCAGATCGAGTCTGCATGGTTGAATACGTAAATCCATTTTCGGCACTCAGATACTGCAGCACGGCGCGGACTCGGTCAGCTTCTGAAATCAGACGCCCGTTTTTTGTGCAGATTTGAATGGCAAGCTGATGCAGACGTGGTAGTTCATCCACGATATTTGCCGTCACATACAGGTCGCGTGCGATGCGTCGCGCTTGTCGTTTCATTTCATCGGCGATGTGGCCTGGTGCCCTACCGGGAATAGTCCAGTATTCAAATGTTGCTTTCGCATCAGATGTCGGATCAATGCGCGGGCATTCCACGGTGAATGTGCGAGGCTGATCAGAGGTCGATTCTCCGCCCCAGATCAACACTCCTGTAATCGGCCCCATACGAATCCGGGCGTTTCCGGCGACACGTATTTTCGACACAGGATACGGGGCAAACGCATACGTGCCGATCGGTGCATCCTGAGTAATTTCCACCTGAAATTCCGGATCAGAACTCTCGCTGTCTTCAAATTGATCTTTCGAATATTCTGAAATCACCGATTGGCGTCCCCGGGTGCCCGTGGTCCAGCTTCCACTCTCGTAGTGCCCCAGGACATTGCCTCGAAATCGGACTTCATCCATTTCGATCGCCGCGGCAAACTCTTCGGCGGAAACCGGTTTCCGGGACTTCAGACTGGTGACGCTGAAGAGCAGTACGCGTTGTTGACTGAGCATGATACGTCCGACACGTCCCAGCGTCACACTATCATTGAAGCCGCTTCGGGAACCTGGCCCGCCTCCGCTTGCGGCATCCGCAGCAAATGCGACTGCCCCCGGAACCCAAACCCGGGGAAACGTCGCGAATACAAACACTGCCAGAACCAGCGACACCACAAATGAGGCGCTCACCATAGTGCGAAATCGCCAGCCGACCCATGTTTCAGTAGTATCACGCTGCAAGCCATCGCGAACCTGAATCAACGAATCCCGGCGGTTATTCTGCAACGATTTCGTGATCAACGCCGAGTCCGATCGGAGACGATGGCTCAACGCTCCTCGCTTCACTTTCCGACTGACATGCTGATCCATCACGCGATACAGCGAAAACACCGACAGCGTCCACAACAAGAGTGCCATCATGATCAGCATGGAACCGCCAAAGAATACACCTGTTTTCAGCACGGCTGCGACCGCCATTTGCAGCAAAGTCAGGGCCATCAGCCACCAATATTGACGATGCCCTTTCTGCATCATCAGCACGATGCATGTCAGGTACACCAGCATGTGTGCTCCGGACAGCAATTTGCCCTCGACGGTGCCCCGGCCGAATTCGTATATGGACATCGTCAGCGCAGTCAGACCACAAACATTCGCGAGCCATGCCGGCAGCGGAATCCATTTCAAGTGATCAACAAAAATCCATGCGATAACGGCGACAAACGGAATAAGCACTGCAGGAAAAAAACTGCCCTCGCTGTGGCAAAGTACGAGCCCCGCTACCGCCGTCGTGAGCGTGATACTGCGAAAGAAGGCGGATTGCAATTTTCGGTCGCTGGTGTCGAGGACCGGGCCCTCGCGACCGGTCGATGCTGCGAGTGGCAATGGAAGTCTGGCGAAATCTGCTGAGGATGGCTGCACTTCGATCGTCAGGCTGTGTTGCACAGCGGGAATCGCGTCCATATCCATTGCCAGCGTGGCATGCAGCGTCTGCTCATCAGCCGTGAGGATCATCAGACGGCCAATGAATTGTTGTTCATACCGCAGATTTTCCTGAGCGATCGAATCGGCCAGCAATCTTGCGGCTTCGGGCCGTGGCGTGATCAGCACAAATCGACTGTTCGGAGCCAGATAGCTCTGGCACACTGCCAGCAGCATCGTTGCGAGTTGAGCCTTCGGGGAAGATTCGCAAACCGCCAGCTCTTTCAGTGCCGCGTCGCGGAAACCTGCGGAGCCGGAACATTCAATGTTCTGAAAATCCTGCCCGGCAATCATGAGCCGATATCGTCCCGAGGAGGACATACGAGTTTGCTCAACGCAGATCGTCGCGGCCAGACTGATCGCGCCTTCCTGCAGCGCCTCCGAAAACTCCTTCGACGAATACAAATCAAGCAAGACGATCAGATCCGCTTCCCGATGTTGTTCGTGTTCTTTTACCATCATGTGCCCGTGCCGGGCTGAACTGCGCCAATGGATGGCTCGCGGATTGTCGCCGGAACGGTATTCGCGGATTCCGTGAAACTCGTCATCGAACAGACCTACTCGTGCGTTCGAGCGCGTGACGGATTCGGCAAGTTCGCGTTCGCGACGTGTCCATGCCGGCAAAAGACGTCCAATCTTCGGATGCACGATCACTTCGTCGTCGGCAGACACAACATGGCCGCGTTCACCGATGCCCAACGGAAAGCGAGAACTCAAGCGTAAAGGTCCGAATGCGTACAAACCACGGCGCGAAATGCAGATGTCATAGTGAGCCGAACGCCGCTCCCCAGGTGCGACGCGTACAAAGACAACTCTACTTTCATCCCGGACTTTCTTTCCCTGGATGACGTCACGCACTTCGACGAGCCGCGACGACAGTAATTTCTTGTCGTTCTTCATGCAGATTTCAACGGAAAACCAGGTTCCTGCTGACACTGACACTGGCAGATGCCGCGACACTTTGACCCGCGCCAGCATCGCTACCACGATCCACCCGTTGAAGACAAACGGTCCAGCCATCATGCCAAAGATCAGCAGCAGCAT
Source organism: Candidatus Kuenenia sp. (assembly GCA_043722015.1). Taxonomy (GTDB): domain Bacteria; phylum Planctomycetota; class Planctomycetia; order Planctomycetales; family Planctomycetaceae; genus SXXK01. The sequence continues at coordinate 2,878 of JAYSPO010001089.1, forward strand.
GTTGCCGGTATCGGGATTGCCGCCGGTGAGTGCGGCGATGGCAATGACCAGCATGATTCCCAGATAGACGATGCCTTCGCGTGGCAGCAACATCCGAGAGCGAATGCCGATCTTTTGAGCGATCATGGTCAGCCATGGCCGCAGCAGCATTGACAGCGCGGTGACGATCAGGAATCCGCCTCCCAGCACGAGCAGGAAATATTTCGGAGATCCTTCAAATTCCGGGAAGTTGGCGGGCAACACAAACGCCGCCAGAAAACAGGCCATCGCCGCCAACAACTGCAATACGTTGCTGGCACTGAACGAAATCGGAATCAATGATCTTTTGGATTCACCAGTTGACATGTGGTCTACGGCTGTCTGGCTTCGGGCTTCCCCATCGCGTCAACAATGAAGTTGAAGCACAGTTTGTTGTAATGTTTTCCGTAAATTCCGTGGCGAGACGTTGGATAAAACATCACTTCGAAGTGACGCTCTGCCTTTTGCAGCGCATGGATGAGCTGAATGGAATTTTCGGGATGCACGTTGTCGTCCTTCAGTCCGTGCAGGATCAACAGTCGTCCATTCAGCCCTGACGCTGCCGCGACGACGGATGACTTTTGATATCCGTCACCATTGAGTTGCGGAGTGGACATGAATCGTTCGGTATAAATCGTATCGTAGTTTGACCAGTCCGTGACAGGAGCTCCGGCAATCCCGGCACAGATTTTGTCTGAGTGCGTCATTGCGTACGAGGTAAAGTAGCCGCCGTAGCTATGACCGCTCTGGCCGATACGTTTGGCATCGACCCATGACTGATCGTGCAGCCAACCGCACAGGGCATCCAGATCTTTCGTTTCTTCCACACCCAATTGCTTATAGCACAGCCATGCGCTTTTCGCCCCGTAGCCGCTCGCCGTGCGCGGATCCCAGATGATGACGACAATTCCCAGATTCGCCAGCAGATGATCGGGCATGCGATTGCCCCACGCATTTTTCACCAGGGGATGATGCGGACCACCATACGTTCGCAACCAGACGGGATATTGTGTCGCTGGATCAAAATCAGGTGGCAGCACGAAAATGGCCTTTGTCGTCGAACCATCCGCCATCGGGACATCGCGAAGTTCCACGGTGCCAAACGCGTACTTGTCCCGCGGCACCGACACCGGCTCTGAGATCACTCGCAATTCGCAACCGCTCGCATTTCGGACGACGACTCTTGCGGGGTGATCAATACTGCTGAACGAATCCACCAGATAGCTGCCGCGTTCGCTGACGCTGGCGACATGCGTCCCATCTTCGGGCGTCAGTCTCGCGATATCATCGGGATTCTTCAATGAAACGCGATACACGTTTTCGGCAATGTGTGAGTCCTTCGTGCCGGACACCATGACATAGGTCTCATCGGCAGCGACGGCATGCAATGTGCGAACTTCCCATTCGCCGCTCGTCACGGGGATGATCATTTTCCCGTCCGCGGAAACCCGATACAAATGTCGCCATCCGGTATGCTCGCTGAAGAACAGAAAACTGCCATCCGACAGAAATGTCAGATCGTGTGGATTATCAACCCACGCTCCCGTTTCATCACGCAACAGTTTGAGCGTTTTTCCATCTTCCGCCGATGTGGTCAACACGTCGAGCCACGTCTGAATGCGATTTTGAGCGTACCAGTAGAGGCTCGCATTGTCCGGCAACCAGTTGAAGTGCGCGATAATCAGATCATCTGCGGAATACTCAGCCGTATCAACCCATGTCGTTTCACCACCCGACATCGGGACGATGCCCAGCCGTACTTGGGGATTCCTGTCCCCGGCCTTCGGGAAATACTCGATTTCAAATGACTGCGTCACAGACGCATGATCAGCGACCTGAAACTTCGGCACATCGGTGTCATCAAACTGTTGATAGGCCAGCCTGGTGCCGTCGGGACTCCAGCGATACGCCTGCCAATTGCGGCCGTAGACTTCTTCGAAATACACCCAGTCGGCTTTGCCATTCCGCACGTGGCTCGTGGAATCATGCGTCAACTTCCGGACTGTCTTCGCTTCAAAATCAACAACCCAGAGTTCATTCTGTCGAATAAACGCCAGTGCGGAACCAGTCGGACTGAGAGTCGTCAGTTCTATGTCGGATGGGACGTCTTCAACAACGGCAATGTCCGAACCATCCAGCTGTGTCCGGATTAACCGCTGACCGAGGCGAAAGACAACCGTGTTCTTCGACGGCAGAAACTCAAACCATGCGCCTGCCGCCAGGCGCTGAGCGTCAGATAAAGTGACATTCGGAATCTGCGCCAACGCTATCGCCAGATTACCAGCGTCGTACCACGGACTGCTGTCACCTGTGTTTGCCTCGACTTTCTTCCACCCACTGCTTTCGCGTTGAATATAGGATTCGTCGTCGAGCCACGTGATGCGGGTTGGCGAGAACGCTCCGATCGAAATGAGTTTGTTGCCATAGACGTGATCGTAGGTGATCGATTCACGCGAACCAGACTCGGAAGCCTTTGTCGCATCCGGAGAAGTTTCCGGTGTCGCCGCCTTTTCCGTAGTCGTCTGACCTGCCGCCATTGGTGCCGACGCGAGCATCGCCAGAATTGCTGCCAGTTCGCACAGCAGAAAGGAATGATCGCCGGAGTTTTCTTGACTCATCAATGTCTCTGATTCTGATGAAGTGTTGATTTAGTCCTAAACAATCAACCTTTGGAGTGCGGTGACTCGTCACCGCTTTCTTTTTCAGGTAATTTGGCTCTGTGAAAGTCGTTCGTTGCCTCTGCCGACTACACCAGAAATTGACATGAAGTTCTCTGCTTTCCTGCGCCGATTGACAAACACGCCGTGTTGGAAAGGCAAAGCGGCGACAAGTCGCCGCACTCCAAATAACTGCCGCTTGAATTGACTCCAATTCGCAACTACTGCGGCAACCGCGCACTCGACACGAACGGGAATGAGCCAGTACACGCTCGCATAAATTCAACAAGGTCAATGCTTTCCTGCGGCGTGAGTTTCAGTGGCACGATTTTGTCGCTCAGCCAGGGATTCTTGTCACCACCCTTGTTGTAGTGTTCCACGACTTCTTCGAGAGTTGCAAGGCTGCCGTCATGCATGTACGGAGCTGACAATGCTACATTGCGAATCGTTGGCGTTTTAAATGCGCCCCTGTCCTTTTCGACTTTGGTTTCGGTGAAGCGTCCAAGGTCAGGCTCTTTCGCCGACATGCCGATTCCCAGATTATGATACTGCTCGTCCGCAAGATTCGCACCAACATGGCAGTTGCTGCATCCCACACGCTTACCGAAAAACAACTCCTGACCTCGAAGAGCACTGTCGGACATCGGGTTTGCTTCTGCGAGCACTTTTGCCTTTTCGTACTGCGTGTAGGTTTCCGGTGAATCCGTCTTCAGTTCTTCAAGGTCTTCCGGGGCCAGCGTGGCAAATCGTTTGTACGCTTCACTGTAATCGTAAGGTGCAGGACCGGTCACCAGAGTTCGTTCAAAGGCTGCGATGGCTTTCCCGACATTTTCGATTGTGAATCCGGAGCCAGGAAAGATCTTTTCGAATTGCATTGAGTAACCTTCGATCTGCTTCAGTGTCTTCACCATCACGTCATGCGTATTTCCCATTTCAATCGGGTTCTGAATCGGGCCAATCGCCTGAGCTTCCAATGAATCTGCGCGACCATCCCAGAACTGCGCATCGCTCAGAATGCGGTTATAGCTGACTGGTGAATTCCTTCCGCCCTTCTGCCCCTTAACACCTACGCCAGTCGGCGTGTGCCGTGAATATCCTTCCTGAGGATGGTGGCAGGAGGCGCAGCTGACGGTACCGTCCGACGAAAGTCGAGTGTCGAAATACAACTGCCGACCCAGTTCAACTTTTGCCAGCGTGAGCGGATTCTTATCCAGACCCTTTATCTGACTTTCGCCCAGATTCAGCCCGAGGGGAAGTTTCACGGTCAGCGGCTGGTGATTTCCTTCCTTCGACAGCCATTCCTTGATTTGTGCATTCGTCAGTGGCCCGGCTCCGGGAATTCCCGTTCCGGGATTCTGCTGCCCCAAATCCAGTATCAAATCCTGACCGAATGCCGGACCGGCCATCACGGCCAGCATGAAGGCTATCAACAATCCACTCTGTTTGACGTCAATTTTCAACATTGCTCGCTCGCTCGATACGAAGCCCATTAGAAACGGAGATCAAATCGGTCCTCGCCGATCATCCGGAGATTGTAGGCTATTTCAGGAATTGTTCCAGGCGACAGGATTTACCGTTCTTCCAGCATCACAGCTGGCGGCATCGGGGGTAAGTCCATGATTTCAGCTACACGGGATTCTGTATCAAAAATTGCCACCGTGGGTTTGCGAAACATCCATCCACCAACTTCGCCCGGATTGATAAATACTCGTCCGTGCCGATCTGTCGCGATGCTGGGTCTGTGTGTGTGTCCGAACACCACCACGTCTGATCCGTCGATCACGTCACGCAGTCCGTCCAGCTGATGAGCCATGAGAAATTTCACGCCATCCCGCGACTTCCAGCACATCGGCGGATGTCCCAGTGTTCCGACAATTTTCATCCCGCCGGCAATGCCGATCTGGTTGCCGTCATTGTCGCCGTAACATGCGATCACCGGGCACGTAAATCGCCTCATGGATGGTACGACCAGCGGCGAAACAAAATCTCCCGCCAGCAGAATAGCCCCGCATTCGAGCGAGTTAAAAAGGCCAATGGCGTGCCGAAGATTGTCCACATTGTCGTGAATATCCGCCATGATTCCGACGCGCATTTTGGATCCCGATAGCTGATTTGCGGCATTGACTTGGTAACAGATTGCGATTTCGTTTCTGTCCTCGCCCGATGGATTGTAGCGAAGGTTGAATCGGAGAGCATCCGGGGCAGACAGGCCTTCCCGCGCCTGATTCAATTCATGTGAGCGCCACGGCGCTAGCAGCCTGTTGATTTAGCGATTCTTGTAGGGTGTGTGCAGCGCCAGCGAAACACACCAGTTCCTCACGCTTTCCCCAAATGGTGCGTCGCGCTTCACGCACCCTACAATTACATCAACAGACCGCCAGTGCTTTGTCAAATCTTAATCTTCGGGTGGCCGGGGTTGGAGGGCGATAGCCCGAAACCCCGGGGCTTCCTTCGCTCCGCTCAGTCCAGCCCCGGC
>JAYSPO010001090.1:0-2939 GCA_043722015.1 Candidatus Kuenenia sp.
CTGAAGATCCTTCAGGCACGCTTCCGCGTCGTCCAGGCGTTCGAAGCCAATCACGAAATCATCCGCGTAGCGAATAATCACCACGTCGCCGTGGCGTTGTTTCCGCCACCATTCAATCCACAGGTCAAGGACATAGTGCAGATACACGTTCGCCAGCAGCGGTGACAGCAGTCGGGGCGACAGCAGTCGGGGCGACAGCAGTCGGGGCCATCCAAAGCAGTCAGCAGTCGGGGCCATCCAAAGCAGTCACAATTACCAAACTCATCATCCTTGCTCAGCGGCATTTATCCAGCCCCTCAGGTGTGTCGCGACACACGGCTTTGCGGAACCGTGGACGTTGCGGCGGCGTTGAAACGGGAGGCGGGAGTAATGCGGTTTGCGGAACGGCGTTTTCCGAATTGCTCGACGACCTGCAACCAGAGTTCCGCAGACAGATTCAGGCGATCCAGAATCGGCGGAGCAGCCTTTGGCACAGAGCCACGTTTGCCCGGTTTCATCTGCCGACCGGTCCAGTCCAGTAACTGCAGGTACTCGGGCAGCGACATGAACAACGATCCGCGATTGGACGCTCGACGTGACGGCGATTTCTCACGAACCTTCTTCCGCTTGGGTTCAAGTTCGATCGGAGCCAGCCAGCCCGCCTTCTCACCGTGCTCAATCCGCAAGTCTTTCGCATCTGCTGTGGAAACGGCATCGGCGGCCTTCAGGTCGGCGATGCGTTCCTGAGCACTCGTGAAATCACTTTGCTCCGGAGTCGTCGCCAGACCGGCACGCACGGGATTCAGATCCACATACACCATGCACGCGGCAATTGCCGATTCATCAGTGAGCACAGTCGCCTTGAATCGGCCTTCCCAGAACCGGCCCGTGCATTCTTCCTCAGCATTCGCCAGCCGCGCGATGACTTCCGACGTGCATCGCATAAACCACGACACGCTTGACAGCCGAGCCCGCAGCTCTGCCAGTACTTTGGCATCCGCCATCAGAGACTTGAGATCCGTCTCCGCAGGCTCAGCCGGTGAACCGTCTTTGTTGCGGCGAGACAGAAACAGGTTCCACCACCGCCGGGCGACCTCTTCGTCAGACCACGTTTTCACCACATCCGGGCGATTTCTGAGGATCGCATGCAGGTGATTTGACATTACCGAAAAGCCAAGCACATCCATGGCAAACACACCCGCTAGGAATTCCAGTCGATTGCGAATCCAATGCCGCCGATGCTCGTAATCTTTCCCGGTCAGCTCATCCGTGCCACACAGAAACCCTCGTCTGACACAGCGATTCACACAATGCACCACCTGAATCTCACCTTCCGCCAACACTTCCCGCCGATTCACTCGTGCCATCACCGTTCTCCTTCGCATGAATGCAAACTTCCGACACTCGACGTCACAGACTACCTGCCGACGGCTGTCCTGTCAAGCCATTCTGGATGGCCCCAGCATCTGCCTGATAAATGCATCTGCTTCAAGTGCGCTGATTCCATCGTTTATCCTGATGTTGTTCAGTGAAACATCTGTGATCTGCCCTGCGTCGCTTCCTGCGCCGAGGTTGAACGCAACGTTGTGAAGTTTTTCGAACCGCAGGTCGGTCTGCGCCGTGCCGCTGTTCAGGATGAACGAACTTCCGGAGACATGAACCTTCTGGTTCTCATCCGACGAAATGTTCACAACGTCGTTTCCATCTGACCCTGTGAACTTGAGACTCACCGAACCGCCGGGTCCTCGCGTCGATGTAACGAGGACCGGGGACAAGACCTGGCGGGACTCAAGTCCTTCGACGGGAACAAAGGCCGAACGGCGACGATTGCGCTTGCGGAAGTAGTTGAACAGAGCGGGGGTCCTTCGATCTGAATGCAGGCAAATGAACTTGAACATCACCGAACTCGACGGACAACTATACATGCTGGTCCAGACGAGTTTCCAATGCGAACTCAATCTGGCGATCGAATTCAGAGAAGATTGGCAGTCGTAAGCGTCCGGGGAACCCATTTGGTCGTGGGTCGTTCAGTTGCTCGTGCGATTTTCCGTTCGGAGGTCAGCCGCTGCGAGTTTTTCGCGGCGTTTCTGACGGTCGTCGCGTTTGCGGTTGGCCAGCTGGCGAGCTTCTTCCATGCGATGCACCAGCACGTCTTCTATATGTGCGGGGGAGCAAACGGAGCAAACGACGGAGCAAACGAGCAAACGGGGACAGGTCCAATACTGTTCGGCACTGTAATTGCCTGTGAATTTGTCGGGAGTCACAAAAGGTGCCATTCGTGTCAGGAACCGTTTCCAGTGAATTTCGGCGGAACGGTTCCGGCCACCTTTGTTTTCCAGCACTGCTGAGCGAAATCAAAGCGATGGTCGCGGATGCGTGCGATATCTGGCCAGGCTGAGCAACTCGCAACAGGATGTTTGTGTCAACGAGAACCTTCATTCGCCGCAGCCCGCATAGATTGATTCGCGGCTGATATCGATGTCATGTTCGAGTCGCGGATGTCGGTTGGCCCATTCCTGCAGCCACTCGGCGAACGTTCCCTGATTGACTTTTCTTGACCGCGCATATTCCACTTCAGCCTGCAGCCTGTCGGCCACGATGTCGGTGACAAGCGTGTCGATGTCCTGGCCAGTCGCAGCAACGTGCTGTTGAAGGACTTCGACGTATTCGGATGGCAAACGCAGGTCGATGTTCATGGTTATTTGTCAATCTATTATGCCCATTTTAGCATGATTTGATCGGCTCGTCACGCACTTTCTTCAGTTGAGGGGGACAGCGCATTGACTCACGATTTTGGATACTGAGTCGCATCGGTTGCCTCATTGAGAGATTACCGTCCTGAGGAGTCAATCGATGGACAGATTGTTGATGCGATTGTGCTGACTCGCAATGCTGCTTAGTGCGTCGATAACACTTAGAATCTGGGTTGAGACTGTAGGCCGGACCAAGCGCAGCGCAGT
>JAYSPO010001091.1:0-8435 GCA_043722015.1 Candidatus Kuenenia sp.
AAAAGTACGGAGTTGCATAGTATTGTTCCGTCCCATCTTCGCGTCCCTCTACAGGCGGAAGTTGGAACAAGTCCCCAACAAACACCAACTGTACCCCACCGAATGGCCGCTGATTGTTCTTTGCACGTCGCAGGGCTAAATCAACCATATCTATGAGATCGGCTTTGGCCATCGATACTTCGTCAATGACAAGCATTTCTAGCGCTCGCAGGTGGTTTGGCGGGCGATATTTGGCTAGTTCGGCGGAGAGTCCAAGCCTAAAAGCGAAGTAGCTGTGAATCGTCGCCCCATCCACGTTGAGCGCTGCAACACCCGTTGGTGCTACGACCGCAAGTTGCCGTCGTGTCTGTTTTTCACAGATTAGTCGCAGCAAGGTAGATTTTCCTGTCCCAGCGCGCCCTGTGATGAACACATTTGCGCCGTTTTCCACTTCATCAATGCACCGCTGAAACTCTGCCGTTACTGTTACGCTTTGGTGTTTCATCTTCGCCGCCGTTCCGCTCCGCGTGTTTGTTTGGTGGAATCGAATCGCAATTGTGGGTTCGCCACTGCTGGTACATTCTGCGGCTGTTGCACATTGGTTGATCGGGACACTCACTCCCCCGACGCCACGTCAGTTGCTGTTGAGACTACACCAATTAACTTCAACGCATCTCTCAAATCTGGCAACCTTGACGCAGCTCGTTTCATGGTCTTATCGGATACTTTCTTTGGCTGCAAATCACTTTCGAATTGATCCAGCCTCGCTTTGATCTTTTTGATTAAGTCCAATGCCTCCGCAATTTCATTCGGCGTTACTGTCACCGACGATTGTGGAAAGCATTCATTCGCGACCGCCATTAGTCTCTCATACATCGCGACCTCGATGTGGCGTTTGTTCTTTGTCGTTTCGGAAATCACCGTCCCCCACAGCAGATGGTAGTTTTCCGTTCTTGCAGTGATTCGGACTTGTGGTTGATCAGGCAAGGGCATGGGTTCAAAAACGATGCGTGCCGCGATGGTGCGATGCGGAGCAAACAGATCTGGTTGTGTGATTGGATCTGATTCGGGATGATCGTTGAACATCTGATCGAAAGTTTTTTGGATCGCCATCGTTTTTCCTGTTTGGTTTGCTTTCATCTTCGAAGTAACTCAAAGACTTGAATTGAGCGTGACACTTCCCGCTGTGACGTTGAACAGAACTACATTTGGCGGAATTTTTCCCCCAATACTTGTACTGTGTTTGAATAATTACCCTTCGATCATTGCGAGGAATTCTGCTTCTGAAATCACGCGTATGCCAAGGTTTGTTGCTTTGGCAAGTTTGCTTCCTGCCGAATCGCCGGCCAAGACAAAGCTCGTTTTCTTCGAGACGCTTCCCGTCGATTTTCCACCATTGTCCCGAATCAATTGTTCTGCCTCGTCTCGTGAAAGTGTCGGCAACGTTCCAGTGATCACGAAAACTTTACCACTTAGCGGTCCTGACAATTCTGTCTGGGGTTGACCAAGATTCAAACCAAGTTCTTGTAGTTTAAGAAGCAAATCGGTCCCATATTGCGAATGAAAGAACTCATACACTGATTCGGCAACTGCCGGGCCAACGTCTTGTTTAGCAGAAAGTGAATCTACACTCTGTGCAGCAATCTCCTCCAGCGTACCGCACTCACGAGCCAAAGCTTGAGCCGCCGATTGTCCTACGTGGCGAATATTGAGACCTGTTAGCAATCTCCAAAGTTCGTTCTCTTTAGACTTTTCGATGGCATTCAATGCGCTATCGATCTTTTTCCCCCCGTAGCCTTTCCAGGAAAGCATCAGTTCGCGATGGGCATGCAAACGGTAAAGCGAGGGAATGCCATCCACCAATCCCTCCTCCCGCAGTTTTTCAACGAATTTTTCACCAAGACCATCAATATTCATCGCAGGCCGCGAGGCGAAAAAGATCAATGTCTCTCGCGCTTGAGCTGGACAAGTGGGATTTGGACAACGAATGTAGACGCCGCCTTCCTCCTGTTTTACTGGGTTTCCGCATTCGGGGCATGCCGTGGGAAACTCAAAGGTTTGTTCTTTGCCTGTTCGGGCTGCCTCATTCACTCGCAGAACGTGTGGAATGATCTTCCCAGCTTTTTCAACCACAACTAGGTCACCGATGTGAATTCCAAGTCGAACCAGTTCGTCACGATTGTGTAGGCTCGACCGCGAGACTGTGGTTCCATCGATTTCAACAGGCTCAAGTTCGGCGACTGGCGTCAATGTCCCCGTCTTTCCGACTTGTATGGTGATTCCCGCAATTCTGGTTTGTGCTTCGTACCGTTCCCACTTGTAAGCTCGCACCCATCGAGGACTCTTTGAGGTGATGCCAAGTTGTTCGCGGTCTTCGAGTGAATCAATTTTTATCACCAGCCCATCGACTTGGAAGGGGAGTTCGGAGACATTAGCGATCATGTCATCACAAACTTGCCTCAATTGTTCCAAACCGTGCGCGTGGGAAACGTTCGGTGTCGTGGGAATACCAAACGACTGAATTGTGCCTAAGAATTCGCTGTAAGTTTTCCAAGAAAGCCCTTCAACATAGCCGACGCCGTGTGCTAGGAATCGAAGCATGCGAATATTCGGGCGTTTTTCGTGTTCCAGCAATTTCAGCATTCCTGCGGCGGCACTACGGGGGTTCACCGCTGGATCTTCGCTCGCTTTAACCTGTTCGGCCTGGAAGGCGGAAAATTCTTCATTCAATATGATGACCTCGCCGCGAACCTCTAGCGACGCAGGTGGATTTTCAACCTGCAACAGCCAAGGTATGCCAGTCATAAGCTTCACATTCAAAGTGACATCGTCACCTTCAGTCCCATTGCCTCGGGTGACAGCACGGACGAACGTGCCATTCTCCCATACGAGGGCAAGGGCGACGCCGTCGATCTTGTATTCGACCGTGTAGTCGACAGCGTCACGTTCCAGTGATTTGCAGAGTCCAGCGTCCCAATCCACGATCTCCTGTTCTTCGAATGCATTGTCAATCGATAGCATTGGCACGCGATGCTTGACGGCTTCAAACCCCGGAATTCGTCCACCCCCCACTTTCTTGGTTGGACTGTCACGTGAATACAGTTCCGGATTGGCGGCCTCAAGCGCGATCAGCTTCGCCATCATCGCGTCGTATTCGCGATCAGCGATTTCAGGTTTGGCATCGACGTAGTACAGCCGGTTGTGGCGTTCGAGTTCTTTTCGGAGGAACGCGACTTCATCGGCCGGAGTGTCGGCGGTATTGTCTTCCGGGAACAAATTGGCCATGCGTGATCTCTTGGGAAGGGACATTGTCGACGTGAGAGTGTAAAGTGCCGCATCAGGCCGGACCAGCCATCCGGCGTCGGGTCTTTAGAACAGGTGCAGTCGTGGATTTCGGTAGGCCGGACCGAACGAAGTGAGTTCCGGCAATTCACCGGCCTGCCGGAACGGCGCTTGGTCCGGCCTACGGGACTATGCGATTGGCTGCGGAGCAGCCGTGGATGGTAGCCATGGGCGCGAGCCCAGGGAATCTGGCAGACGATGCATGGAAGCTGCGGAGCAGCGACGTAAGAGCGACATGGAACCCACGTCGCTGCTCCGCAGCTCATGCGTTTTGTATGCCAATGACCTGCGGTTTCACCGCAGGCTACCTCACGCCGCTGCTCCGCAGCGAATCGCAGGCCGACCACCATTTATCGACTTCACCCATATCGAAACAGGAAATCACGATGCAGTCATTTCATCTCGCGTTATCGATCCTCGGCATGTGCCTGGCATTTTTTTCTCAGACAAACTGCCAGGCGCAAACGCGACCCAACGTCGTCCTGATCTTGTCCGACGACCAGGCATGGACCGACTACAGTTGCATGGGACACCCGGTGATTCAGACGCCGCATCTGGATCGACTGGCTTCTCGCAGTGCCTTGTTCCGACGTGGATACACGCCGACTCCGCTGTGTCGTCCGTCCCTGATGACAATGATTACCGGCCTGTATCCGCATCAGCATGGCGTCACCGGTAATGATCCAAAGCCGGACAAATCATTGACAGATTCACAATACGGCGTGCTGCGGGAACAATTAATCTCCAGCATTGATCAACATCCGACGATTCCAAAACTGCTCGGCCAACACGGTTACCTGTCGATGCAGACCGGAAAATGGTGGGAAGGCAATTATGCTCGCGGCGGCTTTACGAATGGCATGACGCGGGGATTTCCGAATCCCGGTGGTCGTCACGGGGATGATGGACTTGAGATCGGACGCAAAGGAATGCAGCCGGTGTTCGACTTTATCGCGGAATCAAAACATGCAAACAGGCCGTTCTTCCTGTGGTACGCTCCGATTTTGCCGCATACTCCCCACGATCCACCCGAACGATTGCTGTCAAAGTACCGCAGTGCTGATCGTCCCATCGAGTTGGCAAAGTATTACGCCATGTGTGAATTCTTCGATGAAACGTGTGGCCAGTTGCTGGATCATCTGGATCAGCAAAAACTCAGCGACAACACGCTCGTCATCTACGTGACAGACAACGGTTGGATTCAGGCGACACCGGACATGAATCTCGGCAAAGCATGGGGGCATGGTTTTGCACCGCGTTCAAAACAGACACCGTACGAAGGTGGAATTCGTACGCCGATCATGGTGTCATGGCCGGGTAAAATCGCTCCGGCAGAATTCCCAGACCTGTGCAGCACACTCGATGTCCTGCCGACGATCCTGGCCGCGACCGGCCTTGATGCAATGCCTGACCTGCCTGGGCGAAATCTGCTGCCACTGATTCAGGACGGGAAGCCGCTCGATCGCACTTTTCTGTGCGGCGAAAGTTATTCGCACGATGTTGCTGATCTGAAGAACCACGAAACGTCATTACAGTATCGCTGGTGCATCGAAGGCAAGTGGAAGCTCATTCTCAGCTACGATTCCCCACCAGATCGATACGCCTTCGTGCATGCCGTGAACGATCGCAATCCGCAACTGTTTGACGTCGAAGCTGATCCACACGAAAAGCAGAATCTCGCTGCCGAGCATCCAGAGGAAGTCCGAAAACTCGCCGCTCATCTGCAGGAAACATGGCACATCGAAAAGCCGGTGATCGGGCTACCGTAAGCGGACACTCCGGGAACTCGGTTGGCTTACGTTTTGCTCTAAGTGTCTGGTTTGGTTCCTGTTGTTTTGGCGTAAATATCGTGCTGACCAGGATTGGCGTCAGAGTCGAGAGGCATACAATTGCGGGAGCTGAGTCGACCGACGCCCTGCGCCTATTGGTCGCAGGGACCACACGATGGCTGGGGCGGAGGGCTGTTTGGTGGCGGACGATCGCGTCGCTCGCCAACCCCGGATGAATTGCGATCTCAGGCAATGCATGCGCTGTCCAGTCGCATCACGTCGCTCTACTGGTTTAATCTGAGTCTCAAGTCGCTGCTGAAGTTTCCGGACACCTGGGAACCGATAGCCCGCATCGGTCGGGAAATTCGCATGCTCGAACCGTTTCTGCTCGCGGGCGATGCCTATGATTTTGAACGCCGCACGAACGCAGATGGCACGCCGGACTGGGACCTCTGAACAGCGGCAATCATCTGTCAAGGAATTGCTTCGTCGGGCCGTATTCGTCGCTGAGCGGAACTCTGGATCATTCTTCGGGGCCAGCTAATTCGTCTCAATCCCCGCCAGTTGCCACGCGACAGATTCGCCCGCTCGCATCGGGACAACAGCATCATCGTCCACGTCGAACGATTCGGCCACCCGCCATGGCTTTTTCAACAATGTGATCTCCTCGGTGTTGCGGGGCAATCCGTAGAAGTCAGCGCCGTGAAAACTGGCGAAAGGCTCGAGACGATCCAGGGCATCGGCCTGATCGAAGACCTCCGCGTAAAGTTCAATGGCTGCGTGTGCGGTGTAGATGCCCGCGCAACCACAGGCAGATTCCTTCGCCCGGCGTGGATGGGGCGCGCTGTCAGTCCCGAGAAAAAAACTTGCGTCGCCGCTGGTGGCGGCTTCAACCAGCGCCTGCCGATGCGATTCCCGTTTCAGAACCGGCCGACAATAGTGATGTGGCCGCAATCCGCCATCGAAGAGCGCGTTGCGATTCAGGATCAGATGATGCGCCGTGATCGTGGCACCCACCAGGGGCGAGGCATCTCGCACGAACTGCACGCCATTCCGAGTCGTCACATGTTCGACCACCACACGCAATCCTGGAAACCGCTGAAGGACCGGGGTCAACTGGCGATCGATGAAAACTGCTTCACGATCAAACACGTCGATGTCCGGAGCGGTCGTCTCGGCATGCACCAGTAACGGCAAGCCCCGTTCTTCCAGGGCCTCCAGGACCGGGTAGCATCGCGTAATCTCCCGCACTCCGTTTTCAGAATTCGTAGTCGCGCCGGACGGATACCATTTGACGGCGTGCACAAACCCACTCGCTTTCGCTCGGGCGATCTCCGCCGGTGCCGTTTCGTCTGTCAGATAAAGTGTCATCAACGGCTGGAAGCGGAGGCCTTCCGGGACTGCTGCCAGGATGCGGTTGCGATACTGTCGAGCAAGCTCAGTGGTGGTGATCGGCGGCGACAGATTGGGCATAATAATTGCGCGCGCGAATCGCCGAGCACTATCGGGCATTACCCGGTGCAACAATGCTCCATCCCGAACATGCAGATGCCAGTCGTCTGGTTTCGTCAGTGTCAATCTTTCAACCATTGTCATTCCTGCTGTTCTCGCTCGTTGTCTGAGGAACCGAAGCATGTCGATTCTTTGTCGCAGACCGCACCTGTTGACTTGCGGTCTTCAGTCACTGCTGAGATTTTCGAGCATATCTCCGATGCTGCGGTGAGACTCCAGAGGATGCCGTAGTTTCTTGTCCACCGTGATTCGGTACGTGTTGCGGCGCCCGATCTTGGTGACCTCCAGGAACTCTGCCTCGACCAGCTCGGCCACGATCTTTTGAACCATGCGCTCGGTGATCCCGACCAGCACGGCGACTTCGCGCAGCGTGATTTCCGGGTTCCGGTAGAGACACAACAGAACGTGTGTGTGGTTTGTCAGAAACGTCCAGCCCGTCACCTTTGAGGGCTCCACTCTGACCGAAACAGGCTGCGGAATCCGGGAATCTTCTTTTTTTCGCTTTTTCATAGGCGTTGCTCTTGTGCCCGATCCGGAATGGCGATAAATAATACACGAAACACAGTTCGTGTTTTATGTTTCGCAAAATGTGAGGCGGGTTTCCATGCTGGATGTTCTCAGGATCAATCTCTGTTCGCCACTGACACTGTCGTTTGCGCTGGGAGTTTTCGCAAGGCTGGTTCGCAGCGAATTGGCACTTCCGCGGGATCTCTACACAGGTCTCTCCATTTATCTTCTGTTTGCCCTTGGTCTGAAGGGAGGCGTTGAGCTTTCCCACAGCTCTTTAGCCTCGATTTCAGGTCCGGCCTTTGTCACCATTCTTCTGGGATGCCTGACGCCGGTTTCTGCCTATCTGGTCCTGCGAAGACTTGGAAAGTTCAGCATTGCGGATTCCGCCGGAATTGCGGCTCACTACGGCTCAGTGTCGGCGGTGACGTTTATCGCGGCCCAGCAATTTACAACTTCTGTGGGGGCGCCTGCCGAAGGATTCATGCCGACGCTGCTGACGCTGCTGGAAATCCCCGGGATTCAGATCGCCCTCGCGATCGGAGCTTTTCAAATGGCGGCGAACGCGAAAACAAACGGAACTGACGGAAATGCAACCCCGCCACGGCCGGTAAAAGAGATCATGCATGAATTACTGACGTCGCGATCGATGTTGTTGCTGGTGGGAGGTCTGGTGATCGGGACCGCAGTCGGGGAAACAGGCTGGAAGCCGGTTCAGCCGGTCTTCGAAGGACTCTTCAAGGGACTGCTGACGATCTTTCTGCTGGAGATGGGACTCGCCGCCGGCTCCCGACTGGGCGATCTGAAGAAAGCCGGATTCTTTCTCCTGGCTTTTGGAATTGCGATGCCGATTCTCCACGGGACGCTGGGAGCCTGGCTGGGTTCACTGGCGGGATTGTCGGTCGGCGGCTGCACTGTGCTGGCGACGATGGCAGCGAGTGCCTCGTACATTGCGGCACCGCCCGCTGTACGAATGACTTTGCCGGAGGCGAATCCCACTTTCTACCTGACTGCCGCTCTGGCCATCACCTTCCCGTTCAATCTGCTGGCGGGGATTCCAATTTACTACGAGATTTCCAAAAGGCTTTGCCAGTAATCAGGAAGCGACCCTTATGAAAACTGTCCCATTGTGTCTGCTCACCGTAATTGCCGAGTCAGTCCTCAAGGAGCGACTCGTCCAGGATATTCGCGATGCAGGAGCCAAAGGCTTCACGATCACGGATGCCGACGGAGAAGGCAGTCGGCAACGACGTGTCGGCGAGATCTTCGGAGCCAACATTCGTCTGGAAACGATCGTTTCTGCTGAAGTCGCCGATCGCCTGCTCC
>JAYSPO010001092.1:0-1461 GCA_043722015.1 Candidatus Kuenenia sp.
TGACCCCCGGATTTGAAAAGACTTTTTTCAACGGCAGAGCGTCCCTTGAAATCCGCACTCCGTTTGCCAATACGATCGGTAATACCATCGGGCAAGACGGAGTGGGCGGGACGACTTTCGTCAGTTCAAATGGGACCGAACTGGGGAACGTCACGACCTACGCCAAGGCGATCCTGTGGAATAACGATGTGTTTGCTCTTTCATCAGGAATGGGACTAGCAGCTCCGACCGCAGCCGATTTCGTGCTTCAAAACACCGATCTTGCCGATCCTGCCGGATCTTTGATGCGAGTCCGGAACCAATCGACGCGGTTGCTACCGTTTGTCGGCAGTGTCTACACACCGAACGACCGTTTCTTCGCTCAAACAATGATGCAATTCGATGTCGATGTTTCTGGCAATTCCGTGGCGATGCGAAACTTTAGCAACCCTACGGACGGAACGCTCTATAACATGGGGCGGGCGCGGGATGCCACTTGGATGTTTTCCGATATCAGTGTCGGTTACTGGACCTACCGAAATTCTGCCCCCGATCGCTGGGTGACCGGTATCGCCCCGATTGGCGAAGTACACTACAGCACAACTCTATCAAAAGGATCAGGTGTCAGTAGTGTTGTGGGGACTCCGGGGAATGAAGGAACCCAGTCAGTTGGCCCTGGACCGTCCTCACATGTGTTGAATGCGACCATGGGCGTTAACTTCCTGTTGCGTGACCAAGCCTCGCTGGTTCTGGCGTACGCCACTCCCGTCAGCGGTGACCGACAGTTCGATGGCGAATTGCGAGTGCTGTTCAACTGGTACTTTGGAAGCGCGAATCGACAGCAGCGAGTGCAGTTCTAAGGAACTGTTCTGGACAGAGACCACTTTCCGGATGCCCCTGCGGTGACATCGAGTCGGCTGCAGGGGCATTCGTCTTAGGCGGGAGCGCTTTGAGGTGGTCTCACCCGAGGCACCGCGAGCTTCCGCAAAGTCGAAGCAGAGGGAATCACGATCCGAGCAGCCGATCTTCCATGGTCTTGCGAGTCTGCTCCAAAGCGCGCCGCACCGTGCGATCGGATCGTTTGATCTCGACCGCGATCTCTTCAACACTCAATCCCTGCAAGCGTAACTCCATTACCTGACGTGGCAGCGCGTCCAACCCAGACAGGACGCTGTGCAATTCCTCCATCAGTGTCATGCTTTCCTCTGGCCCGGGTTCATGCGACACCATTTCCAGCGGAATGCGGAAACCGCTGGCATCGTCGGACAGGCTGACATCGTTCGCGAAGGATCGCTTCTGTGCTTGGTGAAACTCCACGTTGGCATGGATTTTCTTGATCGTGATCGCGGCCAAAAGTCGCCACAGGTCGCCGCTTTGTTTCAACACGAATTCGTCCTGAGCGGCCCGATCGAAGAACACTCGGTACACTGACTGCACGACATCTTCAGGGTCAACTCGTGTCCGAAGCTTTGAGGACAGCCG
>JAYSPO010001093.1:0-5054 GCA_043722015.1 Candidatus Kuenenia sp.
CTGACAGCCCGACAGGAGGTTTTGTTTTCTAGCCACGAAAAGCCACAAAAGACACAAAGAATCACTCATTTCATGGATCGTGTTTTGCTTTCTTTGTGCATTTTGTGTTGTTTCGTGGCTAGAAAAAAAGTCTCGATTCCTCGAGTAGTCAAAGGAATTCCAGATGCTTCAATCCCAGTGAATAAGCGGGCCATTGTTTTAAAATCCCGCATGGAACTGTTTCATACCGACCTGTTCGTCCTGCCCCTTCTCGGCGGTCGTCGATCGAGCCGAAAAACTGCCTGAAAGGCTCCGTATCCCAAATGTAAAGAAAACTCTGCAAACTTTGTATGTTACCCTGTTTAACATTGCATAGGGTGTTCAATAATCGACACAATCGTCACAACTGATCCAATCGGACTGTTCAAATTCAGAGGGAATTTGTGTCAGAGCCGTGTTTTCCGGGGAGTTGGGGAGATTGAGAGATGCGTATTTTCCGTGAATTGTGGAACGATGAGTTCGGAGTGATCCTGTCTGCCGAGGCCGTGGTTCTGGGGACCGTAGGAGTTCTCGGATTATCGACCGGCCTGACACTGGTATCCAAGTCCGTGAATAGTGAGCTTCAGGATCTGGCGTTTGCGATGCGCAGCCTTGACCAGAGCTACGAAATCCCGGCTCAGCGATGTTGTGAAGCGTACACCGCCGGATCAAGCTTCAAGCAGGAACCGGTCGAAAAGTCACTGGCCATTTTGTGTGACATCGCACGCAAGGCTGACAAGGAAGAACAGGAAGAAGTCTCCAAGGCTGAACGGCTTGAGAAGCAGGTTCAGAAAAAAGACGCTGAACGTAAGAAGAACAAGAAAGAGAAGGAACTCTGATCGGCATTCGATGCAGACGCCGCGGACAATCTCACCGCCACTCTCTGGTCTCCCTCTCAATGCGTTGTCAATCTCAGGCAACGCGAACCAGCAATAAAAGCTCGTCGGATTCTCTCCCGACGAGTTTTTTTGTTTTCTGCTCCGCCAGGCCGAAAGCGACAGAACGTTTAAGGTGCCGAAGAAAATTCAATCCAGCCGAAGCGTTCCGGAGAATGAAAACTGCCCTTCAGCGGTGGCGAAAATGCGAGAAACGCATTGTCGGAACGATCGTGCCGGAAAAGGTTGATTTTCCAGCGCGTGCCTGGCTGGGGCGTTGTTTCGCTCAGGGCGGTCAGCGGAATGCGAACTTCGACGCGCCAGATTTTGGCAGCTTCATCGATCACGACTGCCGACTCCGCGTTCGCGGTCCATTCAAAATCTTTTTGCGGGAGATCGAGTTTCAGGTCCAGCGATTCACCGGACGGTGCCCATTCGAATTCCGTATAGCGATTGATCTTGTCCGGTTCAGATCCGATAAATGCTTCAACCACGTCATAATCCCAGAGGCCGAGTCGTTCCTGTTTCGCGGGCGGTGACCAGATGCTGAGTTCACGGTATGGGCATTCATAGCTCAGATACAGAAACGTGTCTGACCACAGCAACCGCACGGGTGTGCTGAGTTCTGGTCGGGCAATGCTGTCGATTGACTGATACTCAAGCCGCACCGGGACAGCCTGTGTCCACTCAGGTTCGTCGAGTTTCCCGTCGGGCACAAAGTCCCGCTCGAGATGCTGTGCCACAACAGTCGGCAATGGAATCGATCTGGCAAACATGCGGTGCGCATTGTCAAAGTAGATTTTCCGACAGGCCTCCGGTGAAAGTCGGATGCTGTTGATGAGCCAGTTTCCCTGAATCGGCGTCATGTGCGCCCAGTCGCGGTCATCCGTTTCCATCCAGCGCCAGCACTTCATGAAGAACTCAACGCCATCGTCGTCGGTTGGATTCTCTGAATCTCCGCCCGAGCCCAGGATCAGTTTGTTATAGACCATGAAGTCTGTCGCAAACAGAATTCTATCCTGGTATTTTTCGAACAACTGCCGCACGCGCGCCGGATCATGGCGTCCCAGTTCAGGAATTCTGGCGGCCATATCGGCGTACATGTTGGGATAGCGATCCAGTGATTGCTCAACCCAATCGAGATCTTCCGGGTTGTTCGCAAAGTGAACACAGACGAATGTGGTTTTTGAGTGCCGCTCAATGACGCGGTTCAGCGCGTCGAGGAGTTCCATGCGCGGCGGGTGTTTCTCGGGGTCCCCGAACCACCAATTGCGGTGGTCCTTCAATTCTGTCCAGCGTTCGTTCGCATCATCGTACGGCAGCCAGAACGCCTTCGGATCACCGACATGAATCGAAACCGGCATCCCCAGTTCTCCGCAACGCTGCCAGACCGGATCGAGTTTTTTATCGTCGATGCGAATGAGCTCGCCGCTGCCGTCCTTCAGGAACAGCCCGAGCCGCTTGAATTCCTTGAGCCCCGCTGCGCCCAGTCGATGCCCCTCATTGATTTGCTCAACCGCGCGGTCGCTCCAGCCAGCATCATCCCAGCCGTTGTAGTCCAGCAACATGTGATGCATAAATCGGCCGGGGTAAAGTGAATCCGCCAACGTCTTTGCTTTTTCGAAATCAGAGGCTTGTCCGTCCTTCGCCGTCACCGTGCCAGCGCCAAGAATCACGCCGATCCCGACGCCGGATCGATCCAGAATCCCGATGGCTCGCTGAAATCGTTCCGGAGCGGCCTCGATATGCTGATGCAGATCAATAATCCGGCGTTCTTTCCGCCAGACATCAAACGACAAAGCATCAACCCGTGGATCGGCGAGTTCGGGAACGGTAGAAGGCTCTTCCGCCACGCTCGTTTGCGGATGGCAAATCAAACAGGCTGCAAACATCGCCTTCACGAAGGCTATGATTGCGAATGGAAAGGAAGGGAACTTCATTTTTCGCGACACTCCCGAAAAGACGACAAGGACCGCAATGTATCCAACGGACGCTTTCGTGACGAGTGTTCACGGCAAACCGTCAGGAATCCTTTGGGCCACGGAAGGGTGCCTTCGCAAAATGCGACGTTTGCACGGCGGATGCTGCTATAATGTCAAGCTGCTGGTATGCACCGATTTAAGACTCGAAGAAGGCCACGGAATGCGTCCCGATCCATCTGAATGCGCAGTGTTTTACCGGGGATACATCGACCAGATTCCCGAAACGGATATCGTAGGTGTCCTGCAGTCGCAACTCAGCGAAGTCTGTCAATTCTGGCGAACGATTCCAGAGGAATTGGCAGCGAGCGTGCAGCCACCCTACACATGGAAGCTGCGTCAGGTCCTTGACCACCTGGTCGATGGCGAACGAATCTTTGGCTATCGTCTGCATCGCATTGCTCGTGGTGATGCAACCCCACTGCCAGGTTTTGACGAGCAGCACTACGCCGTTGCATCGGAAGAACATCCTGCACCCTTGTCTGATATTATCGCAGCCTTTGAATCGCTTCGCATGGCGAACCTGCTGCTGATCCGCAACCTCGCGGATGCCGCATGGGACCGAGCAGGCACGACAAGTGGATCCCACATCACTGCGCGAGCGCTGATCTACATCCTTTCCGGGCATGTCCGCCACCACGATGCGATCCTGCGAAAGCGGCTGGCAGACGTACGCCCCGAATTGTAACTGCGGGACTGAGAGGCTACCCCGATACTCCAATACTGTGAGCCGCGAAGCGCTAGCTGCGGGTAATTCACCTGCAAGAAACCGGCGGCTAGCGCCTTGCCGCTCACAAAAACAGCGGCACTCAGACAGACTCCTGGCAATTGAGGAATTGATAACGATGACGATTCACGATCAACTGACTCAGAATCTGAATGACATTCACGATCAAATGCGCGCAGCCTGCGGTCGTTCAGGGCGGTCACCGGACGATGTGCGGCTGATTGCCGTGACGAAGTATGCCCAATGGCCGTGGGTGGAAGCGCTGAGTTCACTGCATCAGACGTTTGGTGAAAATCGTCCGCAGCAACTGGCCGAACGACAGGCACTATTGCCGGGCGTCGAGTGGCATCTGATCGGACAACTGCAGCGGAACAAAGTCAAACTCGCGCTGCAGCATGCCAGCGTGATTCATTCCATCGATTCCCTGCGACTGCTGGAACGAGTGGCTGCGGTGGCGACAGAACTGCAGATTCGTCCCAGAGTCCTGCTGGAGGCGAATCTGTCTCAGGAAACCACGAAGTCGGGTTTCAACGCCGAAGAGCTGCGGAGCGACTGGTCACAGATTGTGAGCATCTCCAAAGCCGTTCAGATTGATGGCCTCATGGCGATGGCGGCGGAATCGGACGATCCTGAGGAGGCTCGACCGGTGTTTCGATCTTTACGATTACTGCGCGATGAACTGCGACAGACCGATGCCGGTCGAAACGCCGGACTGGATCTTCGAGATCTTTCGATGGGCATGAGCGGTGACTTTATTCCTGCGATCGAAGAAGGCGCCACGATGGTACGGATCGGCAGCCGGATTTTTGCGGGACTCTGAGGCGCTACCAGTCCAGCACTTCAATCAGGTTGCTGAAGTCGTCTGTCCACAGCACCCGACGTTGGTCGGGCAGCGGATCACGAGCGGCGATTTCTGCGTAGCGGGGTTTGTTGAGTAATTCTGCGTCGCGGGCGAGCAGCACCCAGCGGCTCCCCGGGTCGATGAGGCTTTGAGTGCCGGTCCTGGGATCCATGACAGGATCCGTTTCCAGTGTGATCGCATGCAGATTACTCGCCACGGCAAGCGCATCGGTGACGCGACGAAGATCGAAGTGCAGATTGGAAATATGGATCGCAATCAGACCGTTCGGACCCAGATGTCGAAGGTACGACTGCATGGCTTCCTGTGTGAGCAGATGCGTCGGAATCGCGTCGCCGGAAAACGCGTCGAGCACCAGCAGATCGAATTCCTGCGGCACTTCATTTTCAAGCACCAGTCGCGCGTCACCATGGATGATTTCTACCTTTGAAGGGCAGTTCTTCAGAAACGTGAAGTGCTGGTGCGCCAAATGTGTCACGTTTTCGTTGATCTCGTAGAATCGAAAGGTGTCGCCCGCTTTGCCGTACGCTGCGAGTGTGCCGGCACCGAGTCCCACCAGTCCGATCCTGAGAGGAGTCCTGCGGTCTCGCAGTTCT
>JAYSPO010001094.1:0-4510 GCA_043722015.1 Candidatus Kuenenia sp.
GGAACTGATGGCGCGGCGGTTCGAGGAACTGGCGAAGGCGGCATCTTCCGTTGCTCGGCTGACGGGAAAAATCTCCGGCGGATTGCACAGGGATTCTGGAACCCGTTCGGCATTTGTGTCCGATCAGACGGGGAGATCTTTGCGGCAGAAAATGATCCGGGTGAAAGGCCGCCTTGTCGCCTGCTGCACATTGTCAAGGGTGGAGACTATGGCTACCAACAGTCGTATGGTCCTGAAGCGCATCATCCGTTTGTCGCATGGAATGGAGAACTGCGCGGGACTTTGCCCATGATACATCCGTCAGGAGAAGCGCCGTGTGGCGTATTGCCGTTGGGGCGCGGATTACTCGTTCCGTCGTGGAGCGACCATCGGATCGACTTCTTTCTCCTGCGTCGCAAAGGGGCCAGTTTCGCTGCCGATCGGATGGCTCTGGTTCATGGGAGCCGGTATTTTCGTCCCACGTGTATCGCTAGCGCGGATGATGCGCAGGGTGAAAACGGACGGAAACGGGCGTGGTATCTGGCGGATTGGGTCGATGGCCGATATCAGGCACATGGCTATGGAAGGTTATGGAAACTGGAGATCGACCTCGACAAAGCCGACTGGTTAGGAACACTTGATCCAGAACCGATCACGGATAAGGCGCGACTGGCGGCCGAATTGCGGCTCGGCAAGACGACAATTGATCGCAGGACGCTGTTGCAGCTCGCCCAGGACGACGACGCATTTCTCGCCCGCGCCGCATTGCTCGCGCTGTCGCGCGAAGCATCGACATGGACACGGGAGGACGTTTCCAGCTGGCCAGCGATTGACCGGGTTCAGGCCGTTCTGGCTCTGAAGCTCGCAAAGGCCTCGCCTGAGATTTGGGTCCGGGAGTTCCTTGCAGACGAAAGTGCCGATGTCCAGTTTGAAACTCTCCGCTGGATCGCAGATGCGGGTCTGACGGCATTCCTGCCAGACGTTGAAAAGATGTTGAACTGCAGTGACCTGGACTACCACCGCTTCGAAGCGGGAATCGCCACCTGGAACATATTGAACGGCAAACCTGAAGCGGGCATTCGAAACCTTGACTTGCTGCTGGCACGGGTTCAGGACGCCCGGAGTGCCCCGAAACTCCGAGCCTATGCCCTGCGATTATTGCCGACGCAACCGCAAACCGCCCCGCAGGAAGGTGTCTCACCCGTGCCGGAATTTCCTGAAGGTCTGACGCTGAAGCTGCTTCAGGAACTCTTGTCCGTGAACGACGCAACGCTTTCGCTGGAGGTTGTTCGCACGCTGGCCGGAAATCCTCTTGCCTCTCAGATGATACTTGCCGAAATCGCCGCCGACTCCAAGCGAAGTGTGTTGCTGCGCGCCGAAGCCGTTGCCGGGTTGGTCGCTGTGGCGGAACGGCAGACCGATCTGCTGCTGCAGCTTGCCGATGACAGTCAACGCGCGGTCCGTGAAGAAGCCTTGCGGTGTCTGCGTTCCGGAAAACGTTCGCCGGAACAGGTTCGCCAATTGACATCCCTCGCCGGGAAGCACGCCGAGTCCGCAGATTTGATCCAGGCAATCCTGGCACCGACGGTACTGACCAACCAACGGCCACCAGTCACTGACACGCAGGCGTGGCTCACAGCAATTGACGCCGTTGAAACTCCTGCGGATACAGAAAACGGTCGCCGCATCTTCCATCATGCTCGGCTGGCGCAGTGTTCCAACTGTCATCGGCACAATGGCCGAGGTAACGTGGTCGGGCCGGACCTGAGCGGTCTGAGCCATCGCAAAGACCGCATGTGGCTGCTGCAAGCGATTCTTGAACCAAGTCGCCAAATGGCTCCTGAGTACCTGCCTCGTACGATCGTGCTGAACGACGGGCGAACCTTCACCGGAATTCGACTGCGGTCATACACGCATGAAACCATTCGAGACACGAACGGACAGAATCGCACGTTTGACCGCAATGACATTGAATCGATGGTCGAATCGACGGTGTCTTTCATGCCGACAGGTCTTGTCAATTCGCTGACCAACCGTGAACTTCGCGATTTGGTCGCGTTTCTGGAAAGCGATGTCGATGCAAAATGAACCTGTGACTACAGTAGGGTGTGTGCAGCGGAGCGAAACACACCAATGGCTACTGCTACGGCCATGGTGCGTTTCGCTTCGCTTCACGCACCCTACAGGCTGCCCAAAAAATCACCCGGATCGAAAGCCACTCGAATGAAAGTTGCCGTGCTCACACACGCGGAAGGCGCTCATATGAGTGCCTATCTTTCGGCGCTGGCGGAGGCGAAGGATTGCGACGAAGGGACGATCAAATGTAGGATGGACATTCATGTCCGTCGCATGGCCATGAAACACTGTCTAAGCGAAGGTTAATGTGCGTTGACAGCCGCTCGACAATGCGACGTTGCCGGCGAATATCTCGGACCTGAATGTCCAGGCTACAGGAATCGCAGCTTTCGTTCGAGCTTCAGGAACTCCGCCCGTCACCGTTTTCAGTCACTCCGGATTTGGCCACAATGCGCTAAACTATCGCGGCAGGACGCCGCGACTGCGCATGTTGCGTGCATCTTCCAGACCGTAGTTCTTTCGGATTTCGGATATCGGATTTGCGGCTTCGCCGCGCCAGGCTGGGATCAAACGCGTGTGCGTAGCAGTTCGGGAATTGGTGCGCCGGAATTCAAAATCGGGACAGGACGGCCGGCAAAATCGGCGATAGCCACGTGTTCATAGTCGATACCCAGATGTTTGTAGATCGTGGCCAGGAAATCGCCTGTGCCGACGCGACGGTCCACCGGATCTTCACCTCGGGCGTCGGTCGCACCAATCACTTGTCCAGTGCGGATTCCACCACCGGCGAACAGCATAGAGTTTGCCCGTGGCCAATGGTCGCGGCCTGGCTGGACTGTGCCAGCTTCTCCACTGGCCACACCACCGCCGCTGCTGGCAACGTAAGAGATTCGCGGCGTGCGGCCGAATTCACCAGCCACGATCACCAGCACGCGCTGATCCAGTCCGCGAGCGTAGATGTCTTCGATCAGGGCCGAAACTGCCTGATCGAAAACCGGAGTCCGAAACTTGTATGCATCAAAAACGTGCTGGTTCACAGCATGGTCATCCCAGTTCTGGACTCGTCCACACAGCGGGCCATCAAACTCGGTTGCGATGATTTCCACGCCTGCTTCCACCAGGCGTCGAGCCATCAGCAGTTGCTGTCCCCAGGCGTTCATGCCGTAACGTTCGCGAACGGAAGTGGACTCCTTCCGTAAATCGAAAGCATCTCCTGCCTTTGGGCTGGTGAGCAAACCCAGCGCCTGGGCTTCGAACTGATCGATTGCTGTCAGCGTCCCTGATGTGTCCAGATCGCGACGCAGAATGTCGAATCCGGACTTGAGCTGCATGCGGCGTCCGAGTCGTTCCTGCTGGTCAGGTGCGAGGCCGACATTTGGAACCTCAAACGCCGGGTTGCTCGGATCACCCATAATTGCAAACGGTGCGTGGGATGGCCCCAGATACGTAGAGCCTGCGATCGTGAAACTGTCGTATCGATCAACCGGATTAATTGCGACGTAATTCGGCAGGCTCCGCGAGGCATCGTGCCGCACAAAGTCTGCGACCGACATCCAGTCCGGAAGCCGCGGCATTAACTTGTCCTGGGGATCCGGATCACCGGCCAGAACCTGCAACGATCCGGCGGGATGTCCGCCTCCGGTGTGGGCGATCGAACGCAGGATGGCATACTTGTCGGCGATCTTTGCGAGACGGGGCAGAAGTTCACAGACTTGAATGCCGGCGACGTTGGTGTCGATGGCCGAGTACGGCCCGCGAAATTCCGATGGAGCCTGCGGTTTCGGATCAAACGTTTCCAGATGACTCGCACCACCTCGCAGCCAGACCATGATCACTGCGGTCTTCGGAGCTCCAGTCATGGACTTCGCTGCAGCCTGCAGCCGAAACACATCAGCCATGCTCAGTGTCGTAAAGCCCGTTAGCCCGGCCTGCAGCAGTTGACGCCGGGAAACAATCGCATCGGATCGGCAACGCCTGGGCGATTGTGAGGGGCGTTGCATGCTCTTTACTTTCTACGATACGCATTCGAACAGGATCCGGCATCATGCTGCCTGGCGGTGTGGACTATATCCGTTCACGCGACAGTCTGGAACAAAATTCGACACATCAGCCACAGTCGGCCAGTTATTGACGATGCGCAACTTGTAAGGTGTGACAAGCAACGCGCAGGCACACCGAATCACCGACAAGGTGTGCCCGCGCTGCCGCTTGTCACACCCTACGAATTCACAAACTGACCAGCCGTGGCTCGTCCGTGAGAATTGTGAGGTCGGGCCGACTTGGCCATCGACCGTCCTTAGACGGGTTGTTTGGTGGATTGCTTGCCCGGCATGCGAAGAATCAAGGCACCGCCGCTAAGGATAAGAATGGCACCCAGAAAGTAGGGTAAAGAAGTTGACTGACGCAGCAATGGAATGCCGAGCGATGGACCAAGGATTCGCGCCAGCGAAGACAG
>JAYSPO010001095.1:0-1136 GCA_043722015.1 Candidatus Kuenenia sp.
TCGGACACGTCTTCGCTGCCTAAAAACGCCCTTGACGGATTTTACAGATTCACAGACAACTCCCGCGTTTTCTAGCTCGTGGGCCAGAAAGTGAATTAAATTAGTCAACAATCACCGTACGTTCTGATACAGAATCAGTTGCGAAACGGTCCTCACTGGCGACAGATGTCGCTGTTTATATTGCCTCACGTCTCTCGCACGAGCTTCTGGCGTTGGGGTCGGAGGTTGTCTGTCTTAGGCGACCGGCAAGTGAAAGTAGACCAGTCACTCCGTGACCGGAACCTTCGAGTCACGGAATGACCGGTCGACTTTGGGTAAGCTATTTCCTGCCGCTCGTCTTAAGTACGTTTCTGACTTTAAAACGAGCCGCAGCACATCGTTTCAGCCCATGTTTTCAACTTGAATGATGTCTAAAAGTGATTCGTGTTTGCGATTGTGCGATGAGTGGAAACCTCGCTCTATAGACCGTCAGGCTGCTAGCTGGAACGCCGTTGATCCTTGTGGGATATCAAAGTGACCCCGTCATGTTGACGAGACTCTACGAAGGACGAGTGTGAGAAATTTCGGAGGGCGTCAGGGCGCGTTCTCGTTTCTCTGTGGGATCCGCATTTTGAACACACACACACTTTCAGCAGGTGCGGCAAGCGATGAACGGACTCGTCGTTGGGTTAGGAAGCATTGGACGGCGGCATCTAAAAAACCTTAGACAAATTCTGCCCCAAGCCGAGTTGACCGTATTGCGTAGCTCTGATCGTTCGTCTCATGAGGCTCCTCCGGAAGAGGCCTCGCGCGTCGTCTATTCGCTCGACGATGCCCTGCTTCATGAACCGCGATTTGCCGTGATCGCGTCACCCGCGCCATTTCACGTCGAGACCGCGCTACGATTGGCAGAGCGCGGCGTGCATCTGTGTATTGAGAAGCCCATCTCGGATCGACTGGATCGCGTCCAAGATTTGATCAGACTCTGTCGTCAGCGCGGTCTGGTGCTGATGGTGGCCTACAACCTGCGTTTCGCAGCACCATTGCGTACGTTGCGTGAGGCGCTGATGTCGGGACGAATCGGAAAGCTTCTCGGGCTGAGGATCGAGGCCGGTCAGTATCTGCCCGACTGGCGACCGAACGCCGACTATCGTCAG
>JAYSPO010001096.1:0-1869 GCA_043722015.1 Candidatus Kuenenia sp.
AGCCCTCCGTGCAGTGAGTAGCGCACACGGAGGGCTGACGCCATGCCGCTCGCCAAATAAAAAAGATCTCATCGGATTCTTTCATGGTCGGTTTCGATGTCCAGATTGTACCTTCCGCCGAAAACGATTGCGGAGCCGAAATTGCCTGACAAATTGCACAATTTGAGCAGTCGTGAGGCTTGGAATCTAACGGCGATTGGCCGTCGGGTTCTTCATGGGAATGGCTGCAATCGGTCGCAGGATGACGCTGAGCACCATCCGAGTGATGATGGGGACAGCAGGTTGTTTCATGGTGTTGTTCGGCCGAGGTCGTGCAACAGGATCCATCAACAACGGTATGCAGCCACCGCGCACCGACGGGAAGGACAAGCTGCCAGAAGATGAGCAGCCATATGAATTTTTGAGCGCAATGCGGGAGCATGCTCTCTGGGCCATGGAGGATGGAAATCAAAACCCCGAGCCCGACCAGTGCCCGCTATTGTAGCTGTCTATACGAACTGTCAACGGAGATCGCGAAACGATTCGACGAATTTCCATACGCGCATCGAGAAGTGATCGACAGCGACATGGGAATGGCAGGGATTCAATGAGTAACCGGCCAGTAACCCGTTGGCTTCCGGTTGTTCGGAAATCACTCGTAAAGGAATTCATGCTGGCGTAACAGATACGTGACAACACCGCGCCAAGCGCGGACGGTGTAGTGTGGATCTTCGACGTGAAAGTCTTCGCGGCCGCCGCAGAAGTAGGTTTCACGAGGCTCGTAGTGTGGCTGGGATTTGGCATCAGCGATGATGCCGCAGAAGAGCTGGAATGTGCGTTCAACTTCAGGGTGATCGACGGCACGCTGGTAGCCAAGGAGTTTGTGGTGGAGACTGACGATCGTCTCGCGGATCCTCCGGTTGGATTCTTCATCACTGGGGACGACTGATGCCTCAATGCCTGCGAACAGAATCCGATCGGAAGCGGGACGATGGAAATCCCGGCCTACGTTCAGGCAGGCCACATCGTTTGCCATGATGCGTTGAATGGCCCCCATCGCGCCGCTGGGTTCGGCGTTGCGTTCGGTGACCGTGATGGAATCGATGCCGCCGTAAAGAATCTTGTAGGCTTCATCGAGACGTCCCCAACGCTTGCCGAAGATCGCTTCAAGTTTTCGCTCCATCTGCTCGGGTGTGACCAGTCGGACGACGCCAATGTCGTCCAGCTCTGCCTGCCGCTCCGGGTGTTGGGCAACCGTGGCGATTCCATCCGCGCGGTAGAAATCGGTGGCGACAATTGCTTTGAAGGCAGCCTTGAGATTGAAGCCGGATCCCGTAAATTGCCCAGCGACGTCTTTGATCATTTTTCTTTGTTCAAGATACGCTCGACGTTTTCCGCCAAAGGCCGGATCATCAATATCTTCCGGCGGCTGCAGCACCTTACGCCCCATCAGGATGTAATTTACATGCTCGACCATCGCGATCGGAAATCGAGCGTCTTTGACGGCTCGTTCCGCCAGCCACTGAGGGGCTCGCCAGCGTTCACTGGTCGGCATATCTTCGCCTTCAAAGCCTGACTGAAACATGTCGGTGTACCAGCCGTCCTTGCGAGGTCCCAATTCACCTTCAAAGTTGAAGTCCTGAAAGATTCCTGCGACGGGGTCGATCGTCTTGTGACAGACGACGCAATCCGGAGCCTGCATGGTGGGAATCTCATACTTTGCTGCCACAGCCGAGGCGTCGGTCGAGCGTGGAGCCAGTTGCATGATGTCGATGCCCAGGAAATGTTGATAGAACATTCTGGCTCGCAGCCGATTGCGGTTCGTTTCGGTGGAAGGATAACGTCGCAGGTAATGGAACATGCTCAGGAAGCCAGCATGAGGATACAAAC
>JAYSPO010001097.1:0-2727 GCA_043722015.1 Candidatus Kuenenia sp.
AGCGATGCCGACCGCATCCGCCATGCGAGCAGAATCACAACCAACGCCGCTACCATGCGAATGGCGGCAATCTGACCTCGCCGCTGCACCACCAGGCTCAACATCGACGGTCGATGCACGGAGTCAGCTACGGAAACAAATTCGCGAGCCTGATAATCAGCAGGGACGTCGAGGTTCACATTGACGGACAGGCGAGCATTGCCCTTTTGCGGCGTTGTAAACCGGGACAGACGGTTTTCTGATCTTCCACCTGTCGAATTTCCGATGATGATGCCCTGCGGAGCGGACGAAGGTGCCGCGCTCGAAGGCTCTCCTGCTGCGGGAGCCTGCTGCCCGTTGAAAGGATCGGTTGCCGCAACGACACCAGACGCACTTGCTGCACCTTCGGTCCTGTCAAAATCGACGGTGCTCCCCCCCTGTGTATTTTGAGATCCTGCCATTCCGGGGAGTCCGCCCATTCCACCACCAAATCCGCCGCCGCCGCCAAATCCGCCCATGCCTCCTGGTGCCGGAGGTGCAGCGGCAGCAAACTCATCGGCACGAGGCATGGGTTCCTCCTTCCATCCCCCGTCGCTCGCAGGCATCATTGGTGCGGGTGGTGCTGTGTCAGCAACGGAATCCGCCGATGAAAGCATCCGCATTCTTTGGTCGTTTCTCGCCATTGTGCTGACAGATGCCTGGCGCACCTGCTGAACGGCCGGAAGGAGCAAAAAACCGAGAAACAGAATAAGGCACAAACCGGCAACACCAACCCAGCGCCGGCGGATAATGGAAACTGTCAGTACAAACAACACCAGAAAGAAAATCGCCAGTGGAACCAGTCGCCCTGGCAGATCGGATGTTTCCGGCCATGTGATATGCCCTAGCGACACCAGCCAGCCGGGTTGATCAACGCCGGATGTCGGTCGGAACTGCCCATCGCTATCGACCAGCAACGACGACTGTGGATAGTGAACTCGCCACGTTTGCTGCAGCACGTCGATCGGGATCGCCTGCAACTTACCGGCGTCGATTGAAAACTGCACCGGGCCCTGATCTGTCTGTCCGAAGGTTCCGCTTTTGCCGGAATCGGATTCGAACAGGACCGTCAACACATGTTCCTGACTTTCGGAGTTCGTCGGGACCGCAACCAGATAGTCGCCGCCATCACGACGCACTTCCACCGGCTCACCATTCAGCATTGTCGACCACAGGAAAGATTGTTCTGCCTCCGGCAGCGTAAACCGCAGCGTCTGTACGCCGCTTGATCGGATCTTTGCCTGGCACCAGCGTTGGATGCTGCCTGAATCATTCAGGGTACACACATTCGCCAATTGTTCGCACACCGCAGAGGGAACTGTGTTCGTCACGAAGCGAGTTTCGTTCACCTGGAACGCATACCCCGGCTGCACAAAGCGATAGATCAATGCGACTCGGCGACCGGTTGAGATTTCAGGAGCATCCACCAAACCCGCATCGGCCACGAACAATCCGGGGATTGAGCTAACTTCCGGACCGGTCGATAACTGCTGCTCAGGCGACGCTTCAAACACCAGCACGCCGTGCTGCCGAACTGCGTCCTGCACCTGCACGATCGGTGCCGCAATCGGAGCCGCATCGGTACGCGGCTGCTGCACGAATGCATGCAGCGACAGCGAACCGGCAAAGCGATGATCCAGCTTCAGCGTAAACGGACGCAAGCCGTCCACCGGCGTTCCGGCTGATTGTTCAATGATGATCACGGGGCGAATGGCGCGAGTCTGCTGAATGCCTGGTACCGGCCCGACATTGCGAACTGTAAATCGCACATCGGGACCCAGAGATTCCGATAGCCGAATCGTCAGTGCGCGAATCGTGCCGCTCAGCACGTCGGTGATGATCTCAGCATCCAGTGACTGCTGCCGACTGTCGGCCCATGTCTTCAAAACTGATCGACTCGCCAACCGCGACGGCTTCCGTACAATCGAGAGTTCGCCCGAGACTGTCGTCCCGAGATTCTGAAAAACCTGCTCCGTGCCGCTTCCCGCAATCGGAGTCAGACCGGTCAACGACAACGGAGCGACGGTGAGGTCATCCGCAAATCGCACGATGTACGATCCGCCGACGGTTGTTGTTTCCGCCGCTGTGACGACTGGCAAGGCCAGTTTCTGTTCGTTGTCAGGATCGGCGATCGTGCGCGTCAGCTTGAGCATCAGCGTTATTAACTGACCCGGCGTGATGGGCTGAGCGGGGCGAACAAGGATTTGATTTGGTTCACTGGTCGATGTCCAGGGGATAGGCTGATACGTCGGTGGCAAGTCCTGTACCGGGGGGCTGACGCCGCCCCGCTCGCCGGATTCGACATTTGTCAATTGCCACTCAGCCGGAATTGTTACGAGCAGGTCAAACAGTGGCGCGTTGAGCGTTTCAACAACAAGTGTCGCGTTGAATGATGCTGTCGTATCGTCGATCGCCAGCACAGCGCTGGATTCGACAAATAATTCACGATCGCGGGGTTTTGCGGCGACCTGCAGATCAAATTCCTGCAACCAGAAATCAAATACGGACGCATCGGTCGAAAGTCCCAGTTCCGCTGCGGAAACTCGTCGGACGCCGCCGACGACTTCAGACACAAGTCGGAGGCCGTCTTCATGAGTCACCACAAGTCGACCCGTGTGCGCCGTGACTTCGGCAAACTGCAGTGTCGGAATTTCCTGCAGGGCACCTTCGCCCGCTGCCGAGACTGCCTTAATTTTGACAACGCGATCG
>JAYSPO010001098.1:0-1062 GCA_043722015.1 Candidatus Kuenenia sp.
ATCGAAGAACGCATCGATCGTGTCCTGCGAGAGAAGCGAGAACTCTTCGCAGCCATTCTGGGCGACGGCGACAATAACAACGTGTCCCTTGGCCTCAACGCGACGGAGATCTTTGGTCTGTTCGATCTGAAGGCGCGGCACAAAGGCGGCTCGAAATCAATCGGACCAAAACCGGTTGAACAATCAACCGACGCGGCATGAAGATGTCTTCTCCGCAGGAGCATTCCTGCGTCGAGGCGTCGTCTGCATCGTCTCGTGCATAAACTTTGTTCTCACCAGAGTTCGGACTCGGTGAGGGTAAAATCGGAAGGTAGCCGTCACGCTCCGTCGTGACGAGCATTGAACTGGGCCACATGAATGGAGTGCCCGCGCTGATTGTCCTTCAGGCCATGAAACGGGGCTGGTCGCGGAAAACTGTCTCGGTTGATGAGGCTTGAAGGACAAATGCTCATCACGGCGGAGCGTGATGGCTACTTTGGGTCGCGGGCGAAGCCCGGCGGGGTGGCACTGGCAGGCCGAATGTCGGGGAACGGTGATTGTGTGCCACTGGCTCTGCCAGTGCTACCGTGCTGAGTGTCTTTGATCATCTGGAGTCCACACAACGTCCAAAGCACTGGCAAAGCCAGTGGCACA
This sequence comes from Candidatus Kuenenia sp., assembly GCA_043722015.1. Taxonomy (GTDB): domain Bacteria; phylum Planctomycetota; class Planctomycetia; order Planctomycetales; family Planctomycetaceae; genus SXXK01. The sequence continues at coordinate 634 of JAYSPO010001098.1, forward strand.
CATTTGACTCTACCATTGACACTCTGCCGGTCATTGATTGGGTGCCACTGGCTCTGCCAGTGCAACCGTGCTGAGTGTCTTTGATCACCTGGAGTCCACACAAGGTCCAAAGCACTGGCAGAGCCAGTGGCACACTCAAATTACGTCATGATTGCCAACCCGGCCAGTATTCTGGCAGACGTGCCGGGGTCAGACGAGTTGACCTACAATTGGCCAGGAACTTCCGGGCGGATTCGACGAATCGCGTTATCCGCCGAACGCACTGTAGCGCAGCACACCTCGATTGAACGTGTAGCGATTGAGGACAAACAGGCCTGCGATCCAGCCGGCCTGAATCAGCAATTCCATCGGCAGGTGTGCGGCTGGAATTTTTCCCAGCAGAATCGCCGTCGGTGTGTAGGCCAGATATCGAAACGGCAGATAGTCCAC
>JAYSPO010001099.1:0-1029 GCA_043722015.1 Candidatus Kuenenia sp.
AAATCGCTGCCTGTTTGCGGTCGCGGACAGTTTGCGGACTGTCCGTGGACATTCCGAGATGCGGACAGTTCGTGGCCTGTCCGCGTCCAGGGACGCGGAGTGATTGCGCACATGGACGATGCTGCGGACACGCCAAGATCGCGGATTGGTTCAGGACTGGCCGAAGACGCGGATGCGGACTGGACACGTCCGAATCACGGACGTGTCCGTGGCCGGGTTTAAGCGCTTCTGCGCGTCCACAGCACGGACATTCCGCGTGCTTCCCGCGACCGTTTTGCGGAAGCGCAACCCTATCGACAGATAGGGGTAACGCGTACCCTGTACTAAACTGATTGCTACAGGACATCCTGCCGACTCGCCCTCGTTGCGATTGCTCGGCCACATCGATGATCCGAGCGAGGATAATCTCTGCGTTTCTGAGATCCCATTTGACACCAGGTTGAACAGCACTGCCTTCGCTAACATCGGCTTTTGCGGCCGGTGTGTGTGGCGTTTGTCGAGTCAGTTTTGCGTGAATGTATCCTTCGTGATCACGAAGAAATTGCTCCTCGTCAGTGGCTTTACCGAGAATGGGATTCTTAAGAGGAGCGTCGGCAAGTTTGCCGGATGGATCGCCAAATAAGTCTTCGGATAGAAATTTGTGCGCTCGTGTTGTCGGATGGCGAAGGCGTAATTGCGTGTGGTTTGGTTGTGTGCGTCCGATGGATTGCGCCAACGTACCGCAACAACCAAATCGGTTGAGTTCCTCAACAGCCAGTTTGCTCCGCGTTTCGACGGCGATGCAAACGAGGTGGTTGAGGGTTCGGATATGGGGTTGGTCGATGTGGTAAATCACCCCGAGATGATTGCCCGGAATCCGTGTATTTCTCATGCGTTCAGGGAAGCACAAATTCCTTCGAAGAATGTGTATGTGATACACAAAATGTTCGGACAGTCCGGGTATTGTCCGTTGCATGGTCACAGCGAAGACACAATATAACCTGAAGAATGCTCGCGAATATTTTGAGGAACACCTCTGCGTGGGCGACT
>JAYSPO010001100.1:0-2571 GCA_043722015.1 Candidatus Kuenenia sp.
AACAGCTTATGCCGCCCTGGATTCAGCAGCCGCCAGAACATCACTCGTCGCGTGGATGACAACGAACATCTTTGCGGGGCAGACCAATGCAGCCGCCGATGCTGAAGCTGAAGCCGATCGGCAACTGAACCTGACGCAGTCGATCCGCAGCCAGGGCGATGTAACGCTCACCGCTGCTGGTGCGATTCGTGAAGTCAATCCGGAAGACGCCGGCGTCGATCTGATTGCCGATTCGTTGACCATTGTCAGTGGATTCGGAATTACAGGGCTGGAAACGTCCCTGAATGTCATCACCTCCATCCGCAACACGTCGGGCGACGTCCTGCTGGGCGATGTTGATTCTCAGGGCGACACAGCGCCGGGTCTGAGTGTTGTGTTCGTTGAAAACGCAAACGGCTCGGTGCGGATCAGTGTGCCTGGAGATCTGGAAGTTCAGCGTGTCAGCGGTCTCGGTGCTGCCGGTGATGTGACGTTGACGTCGGACAGTGTCCTGCGACTGCTGCCAGTCTCAGGAGTTCCGAACACGGTCATGGCCGGTCACGATCTGACGCTGTATTCCGTGGGCAATCTCTACATCAGCGGTGGCATTTCCGCTCCCAATGGAGTCAGCATTGGTTCCGGGGCAGACGTCAAGCTGAGCGGTACCACGCTGAATCTGAGCACCGTGGAAGCCATCGCGATTGAATCCGACAGCTCGCTGAGTATCAACGGCATTCTGGAATCTGCCAAAGGGATCAGCCTGATATCCAACCACGGCGACGTGGAAGTGATTGGTACGATTCAGGGACGCAACGGTGCACCGCTGGAATCGCTGACGATTATCGCTCGCGGCAACCTGATGAAGTCAGGACTGTTTGCAGGACAGTACCGTTTCCGATCACTGGTCGATGACGCGACGTACTACGCCAATACGCCGGAACTGGTTACGAACAGTCTGGTCGTTGATGCGGCAAATCAGTCGGTGCAGAACTTTGCCGCACTGGATCTTGTCCCGTTCACAACCACCGATGCACCGGTCATGAAAGATCCTGTGACGGGTCTGGACTTCTTCCGCGACCCGAGCACTGGTCCGACTCCGCTGACACAGGATCGCTACCTGCGATACATCGGCCAGACCGGAGAAGAGTTCTATCGCCGCACGGATCCTGTCACCGGATACTTTCCGTTCTCTGCCTTTAATAAGGCCACCGGCAGATTCGTGGAACGGCTGTACTTAACGACTGAAGATCCGACGCTGGGAACGCTGTACGCAGCGGACGGAACGACCGAGATCGATGCGGACGATTACGAGTCTCTGGAGGGCACGCTCGTTCGCGTCACGGACGCAGCAATCATCGCTCGCCTGTTGCCGTTTACCCTGAAGGACGCCAGTGATGGTCGAGCCACCGGGACATCCATTTCGCTGGAACGTGCCACCATCGGCACCGTCAGCAACGCGGTGACGTTCATCGCGCAGGGACAGGTGCGAGCACCGCAGTTCACGCTGCAGGGGTCTGACAGCAACGTCACGATTGTCAGTGGCGAAGATCTTGTCACAGGCAACTGGAAAGCAGCCAGCATCAATGTGCAGTCGACGGGGCTGTTCGATTCGACGGGCAGTTTCATTGGTGGCAGCATCACCATCCCGACCAGTTTCCGCACGGCCGGTTCCGCCGATCCGAAATCCATCTCGCTGACAGCGCAGAACGACATCACATTCAATGCCTCGCTGAGCGCCACGCAGGAGATTTCTCTGCATGCAGGTCGCTCACTCAATCATCTTCCGACAGCAGTCACGGTCACGGGTCCCGGCGGTTTGATCGACCTGTCTTCCGGAGAGGATCTGATTGTTCCGGGATCTTTGAGTGCCAATGGGGCAATCAGTCTCATTTCAACGAATAATCGCGGCACGGGCGGAGCGGTGATCGTCAATGGCAACATCGCCAGCGGCAACGGACCGATCACCGTGACAACCAGCCGTGATCACAGCCGCATCGACGGAGTCATCAGCGGCAGCGGCGGACTGAGCCTCTCCGGTGGTGGAACTCTGACTCTGGTCGGAGCCAGCACTTACACAGGACCGACGAATGTCGCTTCAAGTCGACTGATCGTCTCCGGATCGACCGCAGTCGGAAGCCATGTCATTGTCTCCAATGGGTCGACTCTGGGCGGTACCGGGTCGATTCAAGGTCCTGTGACGATTCAGACCGGGGGACAGCTTTCACCGGGCAATTCGCCGGGGCGACTGGCCACCGGAAGACTGACTCTGGTAGCGAATTCAATGTTCGGTGCGGAAATCACCGGATTGGTGGCTGGATCTCAGTACGATCAACTGGCGGTCACCGGCACCGTGAACCTCGGCGGCGCCACGCTGAACCTGTCACCTGTGGGTTCGGCGTTGACACTGCGTAAAGACGATCCCTTTGCATTGATTGTCAATGATGGCACTGATGCGGTGAGCGGTCGCTTCTCGTATGCTGGCGTCCTTCTGCAGGAAGGCATGGTCATTCCCAACTTCCTCGGGACAGGCAAAGGTGCATTGATTACCTATGCTGGCAATGCCGACGGTGGCAGCGTTGGTAATGACGTCCT
>JAYSPO010001101.1:0-8460 GCA_043722015.1 Candidatus Kuenenia sp.
ACCATTGAACAAGTAGTTCGCCGGGAGCCCGTTTCACCTCGCCAACTCAACCCTTCGGTCGATCTGGATCTCGAAACGATCTGCTTGAAATGTTTACAAAAACAGCCGACGGCAAGGTTCATCTCGGCAGGTGAAGTTGCCGCGGAATTGTCACGCTATCGCCACAATCAGCCAATTAGATCAAAACCCGTATCAGTGTGGACACGAATGCTGCGGTGGGCTCGCCAACGTCCGGCAGTTGCGTCTCTACATTGGAATCATGCTGATGGCGTTGCTTTCAGCGTTCCTCGGTTTCTGGTCCCACAACCAGAGCATCACGGATAAGAATGTCCAGATTCAGGCTGCGTTAGACGACGTGACCGAACAAAAGCAAAAAGTCGAAGAGCGAGAACTCTCTGCCAATCGGTTTCGTTTCGCTTTTGACATGAGCTCTTTGCAAAACCTGATCACTCAAGCCGATGCCGGAGAGTTTTCTAAACGGTTAAGCCGGTCAAAGCCCGGACTCGGTGAACCGGATTTTCGAAGTTTCGAGTGGTATCACCTTTGGCGCCGATGCCAAAGTACGGACTCGACCTGGTCTCCGACAACCGATGTTCGCTCGATCGACGTGTCGCCGCAGGGCAGGCATGTGGCCGCTGTGACTGCGTCCGGCAAGATCTGGATTCAAGACCTGCTGAGCGGCGTCGAGCGAGAATTTGGAAATCACAATGGTAGGGCGATGTGGCTGGCATTTCGCCGAGACGGCAAGACACTGTTGACCGCTACCGGGCAACGCAGCAATGCGCAAAACGGTCCGGAAAACGAATTGAAACTGTGGGATGTGGAGTCCGGAGCCGAACTCAAGCGATGGACGTCATCGGCCGCGCAGATGGGTTGTTACGCTCTGGCTCCGGACGATCATACTGTCGCCATGGCATTTGACCGCAACCGTGTGCGGTTGTTTGATCTGTTGGCCGAGCAGGAAACTGAGTCGTTTATAGTCGATGAGTTGCAGGGGGAATGGGCAGTCTCTTTGGCTTTTGCTCCCGATCAGACAAATTTGGCAATTGGAACGATCAATGGAAAATTGTTGATTCGTGATTTGGCTGAGAGTCGCGAAGTTCAGCGGTATTCGAAACATTTTGGTCCCATCTGGTCTGTGGCATATGCTCCCGATGGTCGTCACATTGCGACTGGCGGATACGACAAGAAAGTCATTGTGTGGGACACCGATTCATGGGATATAAAAACGCTGGAAGCTCACTTTGGCGCGATCCTGGCGGTTGCATTTGATGAGCGGGGACGCCTGGCGTCGGCTGACAATAATCTCACGATTCAGCTTTGGGATATAGAGAACACTGCAGAGCCCACCACGCTGGCTTCCGGCGATTCTGCCTGGCAGGCCATTTGTTTCGTCCCCGGAAGGAATCATCTGGTCTCAGGTGGGCGACAGGCGGTCGATGATTCGGAAGATCGACTGGGCGTTGTGCGACTCTGGGATCTGGACCGGCTCGCGCAAAGCGACCTGAGGGCCCACAGCAGTGTTGTGCAGTCGATGGCCCTGTCGGCAGACAATCGGCGTCTGGCGACGGCAAGCAGCGATCGGACAATCCATGTGTGGGACGTTGAAAGCGGAAAATCACTCGCGGTCCTGGAAGGACACAGAAGCGCAGTGCAGGCCGTTGCCTACATGCCGGATGGCGAGACGATTGTATCTGCAGGTGCAGTCGTGAACGACAACAATCAGCGCCCATCCGGCGAAATCTGTTTCTGGGATGCACAGACGTTTGAGAAAAATCGAGCAACGATTGATCGCCCCAGTCTCGTCTATTCACTGGCCGTTTCAAATGATGGTCGCTGGCTGGCCAGCGGTGATGCCGCAGGAGTCGTTCACATCAGGGATATGGACTCCGGCACAGATCAGGAATGGCAGGCAGGTGCAACACAGGCAGAAGTTCGTTCCCTGGCCTTCTCCCCGATCGATTCACAGCTCGCGGCTGGCCTCAGTGTTGTTGGACTTGGCCGCGAGGTGACGGTTCCGATTCTGGATGTTACGACCGGAAAGGTTCGTTCCCTGAAGAATGCCCATCAATCAACGGTGTGGAGCCTTGCATTTAGTCGTGACGGCACACGCCTCGCATCCGGCAGCAGTGATCTCTATGCGAAGATCTGGGATGTCACTTCTGGAAGAGAACTATCCGCATTTCGTTCATCGTCCGGCGTTGTTCGTGCGGTCAGCTTTACGTCCGATGAAAAGTGCCTTGCGATGGGAAATCGTCAGCAAGTCAGCCTCTGGGACCTGGCGACATCCGAACATCGATTTTCGTTCACTTCTTCATCCCGCGAAATCTGGGCGATGGCGATCGCCTCTGACGGATCCGCAATCGCAGCAGGCGGCGAACCTGGACTCATTCGCATCTGGCGGGCTGCTCGACCGGAAGATGTCCGATAGTCGTTACTCTGTATCGACTCACATGAATTTTCGAAACCAAATCCGCGAGTTACCAATCGCCAGTCGTGAGATTCGCCATGGAACTGAAATGCCCGAACTGTGGATTTGTGCTTCACCCCAAGCCCGAATGGGCTGGTAAACGTGGCAAATGCAAGAATTGCGGTGGCCGCATCTTGATTCCGTGTTCCGCTGTGCCGCAGCCAAAGACGCCATTGGTCACGCCGTCGGCGTCGTCCCCGTCAGCCAGTGATCAGGATGAGGAAATACTACTGACCCTGGCAGACCCGGACGATCTTCCCGTATCTGCAGTCTCGATTGCTGATGCCGAAGATGCAATCCTCTTGACTCTTGCAGATCCGGAACTCGAGCCTTCACCGAGGACTTCTCCATTACTTGAAAGTCCATTTGACTTTTCACGCACCAATTCCGAACGTTCCGAGGTCAAATCCAGGCTGGTTCGGACGACACGGTCGGAGGGTTCGAATCTCCTGCTGAAAGGTCTGGCCTTTTTTCTGTCAGCCCCCATTGGGATCATTGCTGGAGTTCTGATTCGCAGGGTGTTGTTTCCCGAAGCGGACGGCGCGATGTCGAGTGGCGCTGCTGTGGGTTGCTGCTATGTCGCTTATCAGACGCTGAAGTCGATTTTTGGAGTCAAAGAATAGGCAGACGACACACAACTACCAGGATTGCGTGGACCGTTCGGTCTTCATTATCTCTGTGCGTATTTCTTTGCCGACCGAAGGGCGGTGTAGCCGCAGAAATATGCGTTCACAAATGTGGAAAGTATCGCGATCCGAAAAACGACGAAAGCAATTCCCATACCGGTTAGGTATTGATCGGGACCCAAGCTGTTCAGGACGATCAGTATCGCGATAACGGTATCTACGATTCCGAGGACGTTGATGATTGCCGCAAGCAATGGTCCCCACGTTTGCTTCAGGAGCATAGCGATCAGCGCGAACACCATCCCAACGATGCCGACCGTCAAGGCGAGAAGTAAGTGGATGTCGCTAGATGTCGCAACAAGTGTCACGAATAGTCCGCCAGTAACCAACAGCTGAATTACGCAAAGGAAAAGTGGAACTCTGAGTGCAGACGCGGTCACATACCTCAAGATTTCCGTGCGTGCCGCGTCACCAGTCAGACCTGTAGTCCAGGCTCGAAGCCTACCAATTGCGCGAGGCAGTTTTTTGCTTGCTTCGAAAGTCAGCGTGAGCTTGGATTTTCCCGGAACGTGTACCTTGAGGTGGCCCAAGGAGAAATGTAATTGGCCTTTGGCGTCTGCCTGGGAGATAGCGACCAACGCAGTGCCGCTGGCATCATTAACGGTCAGCGTTTTCCCCTCGACATGGACCTGACAGTAGTGACGATGCATCAGTGTCGAGTACGCGGCATCGACCGTGATCGGAAGGTTAGGTTCGTCTGTACCAACCGAACTCTTCGGAAGGGGAGATTGTGTCTGATCGAGAAAGGCAAACGGATTCTCATTAATTGGCGGCCTGGCAAGATTCGGTTCCGGTCGAGGCACAGTGATAATGGTTGCGCATTTTGGGCACTGACCAGCCTGATTGGCCATGGAGTCCGGGACTTGAATCTCGATTTGACAGATCGGGCATGCAAACTTGATTTCCTTTGCGACTCCATGTAACAAGAGTGATCCTACCAACGAAATTTAATGAAATGTCGCCTTGGCCCAACCATGATGACTCGAGTTCGGAACGCTGTTCCACATTCTCATGTTGGAATTGCCGCTTTAGGACACCACGATGAATTGTCACTCGGGCTGGTCCGGCTGCAGCGCATGGCGTGCATCTCGCTTTGCAGGTGATCGTATCCTGCGTTCAGTTTCAGCCAATTCTTCCCCTAAGCCTGAGTATTTGCGCCGTGTCGTTGTCTGTTCCAATATTGCGCGGCAATTGACATCAGTTATTTGTCTCTGCCATTCTACTGATGCTGGTGAGATTTATTTCTTCCGGGACGGCTTCGTCTTCACGTCTGCGGGATCTGGCGTCTTCGACACCCGCTTCATTGTAAATTTGCTTTCGAAGTTAACTACTTTTCTTCCGCCGGACGGCATGATCTCAACTTCCAAAGCTTCGGGATCATCCCCGAAAGAAAACAAGGTCGTATCACTCTTGAATGACTTTCCATCCTTGGCAACGGTGATCGGTTTCGAGAATGAAATCCCAAGGACTCCGTCGCTCTTGTTCTTCGAATTCCAGAGGAACTGTCCCATGCCGAATTCGTTCATCGACAATGAACCGTGCTCCGATGTCCATTTCCCGATGAACGGCTCGAACTCTGGTCGCTTTGGAGGTGATCCACGAAGCTCATTGAGCTCCTCCTGCTTCCTTTCGATGCTGCGGATGATTGGCACCAGCAATTTGTCGTCAGGCTTCAGGTTTTCTTCCGTCATCCAATCGTGGAAGGCTATAGCCGCGTCATCAAGTTGAGACTGCGCTTCTTCAACCGTCTCCTTCGTCGCCTCTTTTGTGGATTTTGTTATGGTACTACGGTGCCTTCCAAGTGCCGCTCGATCTATGGCCTTTGGCTTGTTGGACGACTGCGAGCCACAAAGTCCAGTCAGGACGAACACCAGCACCACACTCCGCAGGAATCGGTTCGCAAGTATCATGAAACACTCCCGAATTTGGTAACAACAATTCAGATGATCAACGCATTTAGTCGGATGTCGAGCTGCTGCCACTTCGCGGCAATTGCGGGTAAACCACATGGCATGAAATGTTGCGGCTCGACCTTTCGGAAATCTCAAGTCCAGTGATTGTCAATTCGTCGTGTCGCTAACTGCCCGGCCACCGGCCGATGATGTTCCCTTCGCGGTCAAGGACTTCGTATGGCTGCTCAAGCCAAATGTCACCTGGAAAGTACAACGCACCGGCCTGCTTGACGCTCATTGGCTTTCCATTAACACCTCGCACCTTGTATTGCCATTCGATATCTCCCTCGCGAAGAACCGCAAATTCTCCTTCGACTTCGATGCCAACGGTACTGCCCTGCTGAACGAATTTGTACTTCATACCTTCAAGAGGCAGGACTTCTTTGAACTGAGCGTCCAACGGTTGATTTGGCGTCAGGACGACAGGTAACTGGTTCACAGGTGCTCTGTGATTAGCCTCACCAATCTGTGATTCTCCCCAGTTCTGTGGATGGAGTGAAACAGACTCCGAACTCAGGAAGCTGACGGAAAATCTTTCGGCGTCCTCGGGGGCCACGAAAAAAAGTTGTCCCTTTAGCGATGTGGTGATTCTGGCCGGACCGGCAGAGCCCTGGTCGATCTGGTATAGACTGCCCTGGAGAAAGCCGCCTGCATTTAGCGCGTCCGGCAACTGGGGGCTGCGAAAAGCAATAACGTGACATGATTTCGACACCTTGTCTGGAACCACGTTAATAACGGTAAACCAGTCGCTGTCGAGCATCTTGATTGGAACACCGTTCTTCAGGTCGTCCCGAATGTAGACGGAATCTCGCGAATACTTGTGAACTAACTGTACCTGGCAATCTGCGATCCAGAGGGATTCACCCGCAAGCAATGCGACCTGCAGCGCTTTCAAGCTTTGGTTGGCTTCATCTTCTTTACTCGCTTTGTCTATAGACGTGGCGGTGAATGAATATTCTATTGACCGATTCGTCGTTGCCCGTTCCTCTCCGCCTGGCTTCGCAGTTGAGTCGTCTTCAGCGGGTGTCCTGGCCACGTCCTCAGCATTTGATTCAGCCGACTGAGGCGATAACTCTGCAGTGATTTTCTCATCATGTTTTGAAACCTTTGCAGGTCCGCCTGCCGTTGCTGGAATTGTAACGGATTCACTGTCAGGCCCCCTAAACGCCCACCAAATGCCGCCGACAAGCAGCACTGTTGCAATGAATGCAACCATAGCCAGGGTCACACGACGATCACTCCTGTTAAGCCGAGCCTTGAGTACACGCATCCGCACAGACGAATGTGGATCGCTCACCGCCGAGTTGTGAAGTGCGATCCGGTCGTGAGAATCAGGTAGTGGAGGGACAACGGGAATCGACGTGAATGGCCTGCCAGGATTCGGTTCCGGATGAGGCACAGTGACTTTGGTTCCGCACTTTGGGCACTTACCGCTCTTGTCGGCCATGGAGTCCGGGACCTGAATCGCGACTTCACATTGCGGGCATGTAAACTTTATTGCCATTGCGACTCCAGATATCAAGAGTGATTCAACCGACGAATAGAAATGCACGCCACTGCACATTGCCCGGGACGAATTCAGTGATGACTCAGTTCTCCACTAACTGGCGGGAAATCCCATCGATTATCTGAACACCGGAATGCACGTGCAGACAGGGACGCAGGAACAGGTACTGCCGCCATTACTCGGGAAGAAAAATGGTGTTGGGAAATAGGGGATCGCCGGTTGGTTTTTTGCTGGCTGGACCGGAATCTTCACAGTCTTGCTTCGCGTGACACGCACCGCACGCCCCGGCACGCAGTTGCAGGTGCAGGTGGCGTTGGGTGGTATCGGGCTGCCGCAGGGTTGAGTATATGTCAACGCGACCCCGTTGATCGTGAAAGACGTGCCTCGATCCGAACTCGATTCGGGATCAAAGCAGAATCCGAATCGCTGGCCTGTGGCGACGGACCACAATGCGATCGAGCCGTCACTATGCCCGCTTGCCAGTTGCTTGCCATCACTGGAGAATACCATGCAGGTCAAAGTTGCGTCGTACCCCGTGATTTCCGGGAAATTCTCCCCGCTTTCCAGGTCAGTCACAACAATTCGCCGATTCTTTTGGGCTGATGCCAGGTACCGCCCGGCTCGATCCATGACAAGCACCTCGACCAGTTGTGTGCGTGTCAGTTCAGCCACGCTTTGTTTACCTGGCAAACGAAGTACATGGACCCTTTTTTTCCGATCAGCGTAGGTCAACAAAGTCGCATCGGCAGAGAGCCAGAAAGCGCTGAGCTCCGTCTTCTTGTCAGAAAGTGTCTCCAATAGCGCGGCATCAAGATTCCATGTCTCATTGAGCATGTGGTTAATCTGTGCCGGGGACTTCAGCCGTCGTGTCTTCTTTTCATCTCTGAGATCTTCTGTACTCCTTACAATGACATCGCCGGTCGATGTCACGATCGCGAGTTCGTCACCTTGTGGCGTGAAGAGAGCAACCATAATTGGCTCTCCTGGCATGGATACGCGAGAGTTGAAACCAGCAGACGGCAGATTCCAGAGCAATGTGCTGCCAGATCTGTCACCGGTGGCCATCAGCTTCCCATCCGATGACTGCGATAAAGTCAGGATCGCATCATTGTGCTGTGAAATGACGCGATTCAACTCGCCCGAAGGGAGTTTCCAGACCTTGATCTGATTGTCGAGTGACGACGAGATCAGCGTGTCAGAACCGGACGGGACCAGAAGTCCGGAGATTTGATCCATGTGTGCGTGGACTGGAGTGCGTCGTGTGTTCTCAGCTGCTTGGCTGGTCCTGATTCCGAAGGCCGTCAGGACCGTTGCCAGAGCAACGCCGGCTCCAAGGACGTTGCGACGTGGCATTTCAGCCGAATTCAGAAGATCGGCAACTTCCACGATCTCACAAGGCGTTTCTGAACCGTCATAGAAGTGGTTGTGCAGATGATATTCGGGCTTCGGGATCGTCATTCTGAACGTCCTTTCAGTCAGCTAAGGCCGAGGTTTTCATGGTCATTGCCCTGCCAGATCACACCCCCGGATTCGGCAATGCGCTGCAGAATTTGATCTTTGGTCAGTTCGCGAATGATATGGCAGCGTTCAGTTCCCTGAAATTCTTCGCTGCCTGTCGCATCGAGCGATTTATGGAAGCAGTCGCCACCACATGTCCACTTTGCAAAACATCCCGAACAGTATTGCCTTTGGTCCACTGTTTGAGTCCGCAGGTTGTCGAGGATCGGCAGGCTAAACTCAAAGGAGCCAGCAGCAATTCCCGTTGTCATGAGAAAGAGCTGAAATTGGGGTGTTTTTGAGGGAGTGTTTCGTAGAGGATTCGTGAGCGAAGTTACCCTGGATTAC
>JAYSPO010001102.1:0-3736 GCA_043722015.1 Candidatus Kuenenia sp.
GTGCTCCACGAACCACTGCGACGCGACCGAATTCCACGATTCTTTGGCAGCGTCGATCCTTTCAATCGGGACCTGTCCCACAGCGAGACAAATTCCCGAGCGTAATGCCGGACTGTCGCTGTTCCTCACGGCATCCAGCACCACCTTAAGATCGATATCCCACTTCGGAAACTCATCAATGAACAATGTCCGCTGTTCCGGGTCGGGCCGATTCTCAAAGGTGCAGACATCAAGGGCCAGTTCTGTGTCACCCAGACCAAGTGCCAAAATTGACAGCTTTGCCTTGCGACGCCAGAGGGGCTTGCCGGTACACTTGAAAGCCTCGGCTTTCAAGGCGGCAAGGGCGTTCGTAGAATTGGTCTACAGCGCCGTGACGTAGTTGCCTGTGTCAGCCTCGGCGATATCATCAATCCGAGATGCCACATACTCGGCATCCAGTTCTCCGTAACCGGCCAAGGCAAACGTCAGCGACAGTTTGTGACGGGCATTCGTCGCGGAGTCGAAACGAGTTCGCAGCTCCGGAAGCACCAGATGCTCTGGCAAAGTCCGAAGTTTTTCCAGGTTGAAAGGAACACTCGGGCCAAGATTATTCTGCATGGCCTCCACGGTGGTTTGTGTCTGTTGTCGGAGGTTTGTTTCCCGTACCGCCGAGGCCCACTGCTGAATTCCCACGCTCACCAGCAGCACTGTCAGCAACAGACCGCCCCACATAGCTCCATGGACCCGAGCCGCTTTGCGCAGCATGGCTCGCTGCGTGTCCGTCCAACGTTTGGAGTCCGTCAGCACGCGGATGCGGAGCCATTCAGTGACCGTCGGCAGTTGCTTATTCTCCCGCTTTGCATTCCAGATCGCCGATCGTTCTTCCAGTTTGAGCTCGGCTCGGCCTGTGCGGGTTTCGCGTTGCTTCCGGGTGAGCCAGTCGCGGAGGGAGGGGACGAGATAGTCGTGAGTGAGCTGGTAGTATTGCAGGGAACGACACGGAGGGCTGACGCCCAGCCGCTCGCCTTGCTCGTGGCCTTCCGGATCGGTCGGTGTGATCAGCCGGATCTCGCTGTCCAGAATCCTGATGAGAACCTCAAAGTCTTTGGGACGGCTGGCATAGCCGGATGCTGTCAGCAGTTCGTCACGGGATTTCATTTCACCCTTGATGTCGGTGCCGGAATCCGGGAGCAGGGCTTTCAGGATGGCACGAGCGGCTGTCTGGTGATAGCGGCGTTCAGGGGGTGCCGTGGATCCACTGAATGTTTCTTCCAGGAACGTCACACCAACGCCAGTCGTACCGCCGACTTCCTGCAACGTGGCAGGCGACCATGTCTTCCCCTTCATCATTTCAGCGAATAACGCCAGCCGCACGCAGATGACTTTGCCTTCCTCGGCCAGACCTGCCACTGATTGCTTCACGAAGTCTTTCTGCTCGGTCGTGGTTTCGCTGATGTTGTCCGGGAGTCTGCCGAACGCTCTTCCAAACGCGGCCAGGACTTTCCTGGCATGTTCGAGGTCAAACAAATCAGCCAACGCACTGTTGTCACCCTCAAGAAGCCTAACCTCCAATTCCCGGAGGAAGCGGCTGACTGCCAGCCAGAAGTCATCCCGCACCATCACGATGCATTGCACTCGGCCTCCATCACACTGCCTGAGGGCCTGCACCAGTTCGGTGTTCTGTTCTTCCTTCTTCGCGTGCAGCCATTGCTCGAACTGATCGAGGACGATCAACACCTTCTTGCCGACCGGGATGCCTTGCCCTCGACGCAGTGCCGCCAGCGTGTCTTTCAGGCTCAGGTTATCTTCCAGTCCCGGACAACGTTTTCGCAATCCATGCAGGAGACGGGTTTCGGTTTCTTCCGGCGTGGCCTCGATGTAGACAGCGATGACATCCTCAGAGAGTCGTGGCAGAAGTCCCGCCTTGACCAGCGACGATTTGCCGCAACCCGATGGGCCGTAGATTAAGCCCACCGTGAACGTGTTGTCGGCATCGGTTTCTTCGATCCGACTCTTCCAGAACCGCAGGCTGTCGGGCAGACCGTCACGATCTCTGGGACCGGGCAAGAGTTCCAGAAAGAAGTCAGCGTCGTGGGCATCAAAGGACCGCAAACCCTTGGGCACGATCTTGATGGGTTGACTGTCCGAGGAGCCCAGACTCATTGAAGCGGACGATGCGACATTTGAACCAGCTGGCGTAGAGACCGAAGTTGCGGCTGTTGTTTGTGGGGCAACAGAGGAGATGCCACCCGGCGACGCACCGCTCTGGATGATGGTTTGCTCATGCAAAAAGTGTCGCACGTCTTCGGCGAAGTCTTTGGCGGTCGAATATCTCTCGGATGCCCGTTTCGCCATCGCTTTTTGGCAGATGCGTTCCAGTTCTTTCGGAATGTTATCGTCGTATTGCCTCAGCGGTTTCGCTTCGTAGCTGGTGACTTGCTCGAACAGTTCGGCCTGCGTATCACCGCGAAACGGCTGGCGCCCCGCCAGCAATTCGTAGAACATCACACCGAGGCTGAAGATGTCACTGCGGCCATCGACCCGGTGCCCTTCGCCACGAGCCTGTTCGGGAGACATGTAAGCGGGAGTCCCCGCGTACTTCGGTCCCTTGCCGAGGTTCTCTTCCCGCAGTGCGAGTCCAAAATCGACGACGTAAGGCTGGCCGTCTTTGCCGATCAGAATATTGCCGGGCTTCACGTCCCGATGCACCAGTCCTTGCTTATGAGCGTAATGCAGAGCCTCTGCCACAGTGGCGACCAGTTCGGCGGCTTCCCGATATTTCAGCCTGCGCTGTTTGAGCTTCGTCGAGAGATCGGCACCTTCGATGTACTTCGAGACGACGTAGCACGGACAATCGTCGCTACTGCCAACATCAAACACCGGCACTATGCCCGGATGATCCAGATTCGCCACCGTCCGAGCCTCAGCCAGATACGCTTCGGCATCTTCGGGCTTCGAAATCAGCTTCGCGTGCGGCACTTTCATCGCGACCCGGCGATTCAGTTGTTCGTCGTGGGCCAGATAGACCAGTCCGAAGCCGCCTTTGCCAAGTACTCTCTCAATCCGGTATCGCCCGATACGCTCAGGATGCTCAGCAGGTGCATCGTTTTCCTGAGGGATCGGATTCCCTTCCGGGTCCACCGTCATATCGTTGGGATTTGAGTCGTTCAATTTGTCATCCGATGTGTGCCCAAATATCGATCGCAAGCCATGTCATGCGGTTGATTCTAGCGGCAAACAAACCGAAAAGTCCCGCCTGACTCCCGTTCGAACCATGAAAAATGAAGTGGGACAACAGCGCAGCCGAGGCCTTCGGTCAGCGATTCAAGCCCAATCAGAGCATACTGTGTCCTCAAACCGCCTGTTGCTTCGCCATATCGGCCCGAGAGACCGAACCACGAAAAAACCAGTCTGCAAGCATTCGAACCTCTCTCAGATTGCGCAGTCAGAATGATGACAAAGGATCTTTGAAGATGCGGTAAAGGTGGTCTCCAGTATGGCATGAAACCGCTCCAGTCCACACCACTCAGGAGGGCGTGTCCTGAGTCAGATTCGTCGGGACGTTCGATGGTTCGGTCCGACACATCGCAACCTCCGAAGTCACCTGCGAACTCGCTCGGGTGAGACCGACTGACGCCACTTCACGCCCAGCCGTTCGCTGCTCCGGTCACATCGACCGGAGCGTCGAAAGACGTGCTGACAATCCCGCAGGTGTAATCAAAATGATGGCAGGCACCGTGCGTTTTCCGGCCATGCC
>JAYSPO010001103.1:0-9932 GCA_043722015.1 Candidatus Kuenenia sp.
AAACGCCGCGAGAAAATCGCCGCAGCTGCCGTCCGCACTACGGACGATGCACGGAAATGAACGCCGCTGGGCCAAATGGGTTCCCCGGACGCTTACTCACATGCGCAGATTCCGGGTGGATAGCGCCGTTTCAATATCGAAACGGGCCGAATGATCGGCATAACGCTCTGTACCCAGAGATTTGCGTATGACACTTGACCGTAAGAAACACATGGAAAGGAAACTCCGAAATTTTGATTTGCGGGACTGACATCTGCCAGTGAGTTGCCGATTGAGACACACACCGGAAGCAAAAGGTTCACGGAATGATTCTGAATTCTGGTGACAAGCAGGATGCGCGCGAAGCTGCGATTGTTTCAAGTTTCTCGACGGGTAACTCCAGACACACCAGCCAGCATGAGCTTCCGGCGAATCCGACAGTCCTCCCCGCAGTTTGCCGCACGGGCTCAAGGCCGGCATTCCTCGCTGGTCACCGGGACAGCTCCGCAAGACACGAGCGACGCAGGCACGCCGTGACGGTGATCTTGAGACCGCACAGCAGATTCTGGGGCACTCCAGCAAGCAGACCACAGAGCGACACTACGCCGACGTGGATCTGTCACGGGCCGAAGCAAACGCCCTGCAGTTTGGATGATTCCTGTCTGGTCAGACGAATTCCTGTCGCAGTCGAAGAAACTCGGCGGTTTTCGGCAAACGCTGCTGTTCCATGATTTCGAGGAATTCAGCGACCGTTTTTGGCGGATTCTTCAGACTCGCCCTCTGACGTTTGGCAGCTTCGCAAACGGCATCCGGATGGAGATCAATCAGGTGAAAGATGAACTCATCCGGATGCTGTGGTTCGATTCCGAATTGATTCAGATACGCTGCCGGAAAGTCCTTCAGATTGAACGTCACAATCACATCAGCACCAGCCCGGATCGCAGCAGCAAGGACATGGCGGTCATCTTCATCTGGCAACGTCAATCCGGGTATCAGGCTTTCGTAGCCGGTCACCAGGCCATCGACATTCTTGTCCATGTTTTGCCGGGTTCGTTGCAGCTTCTCCCGACTCAGATCAGGCCGTTCCTTGAGTACATTCCGAATCCATTCTTCGTGGATTTCGTCCGACCATTTGGCGCGGAACAGGTTCGACATCGCCAGATGCATTAGCAAATCGCGGAGCGGAGCCGGATACAGAACACAGGCATCGTAGACGGCTGTGAAATGGCTCACGTCAGTATCCCAGTCCCAATTCCTGAGCTTCCGCCGCCAGTTCTTCCAAGGCTTTGAGCCGTTCCTGATCAGATCGACGATGGTATTCCATCAGATCTTTCAGCAACACTCGGCGATGAGTCCCCACGGTGTGATGCGGAATCTCGCCGGCTTCCAGAAGTTTGACCAGATACGGACGTGAAACACTCAGCAGGTTCGCAGCTTCCTGAGTCGTCAGTTGAGCATGGATTGGCATCAGTGTTACGGAGTTACCGAGCGACAATTGAACCAGCAAATCCTTCAGCATCCGCAGAGCAGCAAGCGGGATTTCGCAGTCCTCCCCGTCGATGGAGACGCGCAGACTCTTCTTCCGCCTCCCGGAAAGCAGGTGAGCAAGCTGCCGACTTGATTCGGTGACCTGTTTGTGGTCAACGTCGTCGGGAGAAACAGTATCGGGAGAGTCTGGCGCTAAGATCATGGCTTTGAATGCTGGGTACAGGAAAGTGAAGGTGAAATCGACTGACCATGCGATTTGACAACCGCAGTGAATACTACGACATTGAACACATTCGAAATAAACGAAACGGTGAATTGTTGCAATAATGCCACACAAAATAAAGCCGAATCGGAAAAAGCCTGCCCGTTTGGGTAATTTGACCCGCCAGCAGCCGACACAGCGCCACTACGCCGACGTGGATCTGTCACGAGCCGAAGCGAACGCCCTGCAGTTTGGATGATGTCGGGGCGGACGGTGGACGGGAGGCAATTCCTCCCGTACCCTGTTCTGGACAAATCGCGACTCTATTTCGGGAAGAGTGATCCAATGGCAGACACAAGTGATCGGGACATTCGTATTTTCAACGGTCCGCGCCGACTGGAAAAGGCGATGCACATGCTGGAGGGCATCGTCCGGGGCGTCACACTTGACCGCCGACTGAACGATGCTGAACTGATCGTCCTTTCCGAATGGATTGGCGAGAACTCCGAGTTCCGAAACAAACATCCGTTCACGGAAGTCGTGCCAAGACTTGAGCAAATCATCAATGGCTCAATCTTTGACGAAGAGGAACGCGCCGACATACTTTGGCTATGCCAACAATTCACAACAGGCAGCGTTCATTTCAACGAAGTCACGGCCGACTTGCAGATTCTTCATGGAATCATGGGAGGCATTGCCGCCGACTCGGAGATCACAGTTGCTGAACTGCGAGCACTCCGAAATTGGATGGACGAGAAACCGCACTTGCACAGTTGCTATCCGTTCGATGAAGTCAATTCGATTGTGTCTGCCGTGTTGGCCGATGGCAAGGTCGATGAAAAGGAACATGAGATGATTCTCCACTTCTGTGCGGAGAACATGGCATTCCTGAACCACAAAGCGCTGAAATGCAAGGCACCGACGGAATCATCGTTTGTTGGTGGAATCTGCGCCCTGACTCCGGCGATTCATTTTGAGGATCGAAGTTTTTGCTTCACAGGTACACCCAAGCGCGGTTCAAAGCGGGAACTGCAGGCGCTGGTTGAAGACAAGCGGGGCACGGTAAAAAAGAACGTCGTGAAAGAATTGAATTACCTGGTGATCGGCGCCGGCGGGAACGAATGCTGGGCGTATTCCGCCTACGGCCGGAAAGTCGAGCAAGCAATTGAGTTCCGGAAGTCGGGCGAGAAAATCACCATTGTCCATGAGTTTGATTTCTGGGATGCAGTGGAAGACGCAGGACGTTCGATCGACGAATGAAACTCTGACACTGAGTTTTGCAGGGCTAGGCTGATCCCCGAACGGCGGTTCCCGAAAGCCGCCTGCCCTGCATGTTTTAGACTTTCGGGTGATGACTTTCGGGAGTTAACTGTAATGAGTGTAATTAAATGGGGGCCGGACAATGCACTAGAATCGTTACGGAACTGGAAGGCTGATCCTTCATTGGCAGTGAAGGAATACGAAACGGTGGTGAGGGCAATAAACTTGGCTTATGCCAACCACGATGAATCGTCTTTTTCGCACGGGCCAGAAATGGAATGCGGGTCGGCGGAGCGACGTCGCCTACGTAGCTCTGCCGACTGAGATTCTCCGTCTATCGGGCAAGATACGTCCGGCGATTCTGAATCGTCAATCGTCCGGAGGCCAGCTGTCGGATGGCATCCGGGTAAGCGATTTTTTCCTGTTCAAACACAAGCGCCGCCAGATCGTCAGGCGTGCAACCGTTCGGGACATTTACGGTCTGCTGCAGAATGATGGGGCCGTGATCGTATTCGTTGTCAGCAAAATGCACAGTGCAGCCGCTGATCTTCACGCCGCGCTGGATCGCGGCCTCATGCACATGATGGCCGTAGAATCCGTGTCCGCAAAACGCCGGAATCAGCGATGGATGAATGTTGATCACCCGCCACAGGAAATCATCCGGAATGTGCAGCAGACTTAAGAAACCTGCGAGTGTCACCAGATCGATGCGAGCCTTTCGCAATTCACTGAACACGGCACGACTGAAATCATGTACGTTTTCGTAATCACGAGGTCGAAGCACAATGCATTCCAGGCCGGCGCTGCGAGCCCGATCGATGCCTTTGCAGTTTTTCTGACTGGCGATCACCAGCGGCACTTCAGCGGCAAGATCCCCGTTGCGGATCTGATCCAGAAAATTGAGCAGCGTTGTGCCGCCTCCGCTGATCAGGACACCCAGCCGAATCGGGCGATTGGTGATGGGAGAGAATGGCACGATACTGCAAGTGGAATCGACGGCCGAAGAGGTCATCCGCGAGTAGGCTCAAATCTGGATTCAGCGAAGGGTCCGGAATAGATGTCCTGCGAAGTCTGACGAAAATCCGGCCGTTCGTCTACCAGCCGCATCAGTCGTTGGTGTTCGCGTCGATCCCGCTGGACGCGGCCCCAAACTGTCATCGTGGCCAGCAGGGTTACAAATCCGAACAACAGCAGCATGGTATCGCTCACAGGACGGCCGGAGTTCGCTTTGGCAGCTGCCAGTAACCGTGATCCCTGAACAAGATGTCCACCGTCCCCCAATGCCAGAATCTGATCATTGGTCGGATTCCACTCAATGCGGCCAGCCAGCAGCAACGGAGCGATCCGGTTCTCATTCTGAGACTTGTAAACGTACATCTTGAACAGACATCCGGTCACGGTGACTGAATCCACGACGTCCGCATTGCGGGGAAACTCATCCGGGAGCGACGGTGTCACGATCACAGTCGGATTGTGTTGTGAGTCGTCCGTGAACAGCCATAGTTCATGTAAAGGCTGGCCGTTGAACATGGCGGGATCACCTTCGTGTGAGGTGACTCGCCGCACATGGCCACGCAGCGTCACCAGGTGGCCCTGCCATCGATCAGGGTGCTGAAAAACATCCACGAACATCGGGAATTTTTCCGGCTGCTGCTGATATTCGCGGTATCGATTAAGCCGTTGATCAAGTTGCCTTTCCAGTCGTGTCAGCCGTGCCTGAAACGTCCTGTTATGCTGTGGATCAGTATCGCCCAGCGTTCCATCCCGCAACGCATTTTGCAGCAGCGTGCTGTCGGCGGTGCCTTTTTCATGAACTTCACGCATCAGCTCTTCGACCCGCTGTTGCTGATCCGCAAGCGCAAGTCCGGCCTGAATTCCGGCACTTGTAATCTGGAGCTGGCGGAGTGTTTCGTAGTACAGCCAGCTCTCGTCGTCTGAAACACGGCGGCGACTGCGAACGTTGTCGCGAATGTACTCGTCATACGGCCGCGGCGTAAGGACACGAGCCACATCGCAATACACCAGCGGCTGGTCGCCCATTCTCTTTACGAACCAACCCTTGATCAGTACCGGATAGCTGATCCGCTGCTCCACCGGCCATGATTCAATCGCTTTTTGCTGCGAATCGTAATCGACGTAACTCTCCGCATCGACCAGTGCGAGATTCGCGGTGTTGGAGAGGTTCCTGAGAAAACCGCGTTGCAGTTTGTAAACACTTTTTTCGTCTCCCAGCGTTTGCTTCGCCTGCAGTTGATTGATGACTGAAGGTGTAAACAGCCCATACAAGACGACGGGGCGGCCGACGAAATCCGACGGATGCGATTGCATATCGGCGGTCAGTGAATATGACTTCAAGTTTGCAGGTTCGACAAGCTGATCGGTCGTTGAGACCACCGCTGAGTCAAACGGATTTGACAACCCGCTTTGAGCTGGCTGAATTAACAGGTTGCCGTTGAGCCACGCTTGCTGCCTCGCTTCGGCAAATCTGTAAAAGGCGGATTCCCACGCATTGTTGATGTTTACGTCGTCAGGCAGGTAGAGCCCGATCGATGCCTTGCGGTCATTGACGGCGCGGATCAGTCGGACGTAATCTTCCATTTCCGCTTCGGACAGATTGGGCTTCGTGTGCTCAAAGGCCCAAGGATGCCCGACTTCCAGATCAGCCATTGTCACTGGTTGAATACTCCAGTCGAAGCCGTCGGCAAATGTTGCGTCTTCGGCAGGGAAGGCTGGATCAGTGACGTTGTCAGTGCGACGCGGCTGTTCGGGAGCAAAGGGATCACGAAGTGGAAGACTACGATCATCCGGCAATGGCGTTCGATCATCGCGCAAGGGCGGACGAACAGGCCTCCGCTCTGAGCCACCACTGGTTCCTCGGCGGTCGCTTTCATCAAGACCTCGCGGGTCAGGATCGAGGCGATTTCGACCTCGCCACGGGATCACACCGCTGCCACGCTCGTCAGCAGGTGGCAATGGGGATTCAGAAGCATCCCCCCTGGGAAGCAGAGGTTCCAGTTCGAATTTAGGGAAGTCATCCAATTCAGCCGCGCCAGTTCCGGTGCGAGAACTGCGCTCGTCCGCAGCGATCGGTGCCAGCAGAAAAGCCAAGGCGGCGAGCGGCAACCAGGATCGCAGACCAACAAGCCGTTGGAGCGCGTTCGTCAGGCGATCGGGCTGTGATCTTAAAGATGTACGCAAATTCATGGCTGAGGCCTTCCGTTCCGCAAAATGCCAGTTCTGCGAAGTCTAGGAACTTTGCACCTCTTTCGTAGCCGAATTCGTGAGAATTCGGAAACCTTTTTCGTTGATTTAATGGGGTCAGACCCCTTCATGACGGAAGTCGAAGCGAAAACTCCAACGATTTTAACTTCGATTCCCGTGAGTAGGGGGTCTGACCCCATTAAATCAACACTGGGACAGTCGAAGTAGCTGAAACCTTCAGAATTCGTGAACGCAGAGAATTCCTATGAATTCTGCTACCAAATCATTCAACAACTCGGTGAAACACCACGGTAACCTGATCGTCTGCGTAGTTTTCACTTGATTTCCTGGATAGGTGTGATTGGCGGAAAGAAATTAAGGACGGAGGAAGTCATTTATCGTACACTCCGGAGCCACAAACCTTGATTCCCTGAGTCTCTGAAACCGTGACTTCACAAAGCCACCCGCCAAAAGCTGCGTCAAACTCCGCTGAAGTCCAGGCTTTGCATGAGTTCTACTCGGCGCTGCTCTTGCGGCGCGGTCTCGACTGGACTTCGGAACGCACATTCATCAAGCGCTTGGGAATCGGCGGACAGGGATGCGTGATGCTCGCCGAACGGCGTGGAGTTGCGTCTTTCAGCATTCCTGTGGCACTCAAATTCTTTTCCCCGCTGGCTTTTGAATCGCAGCTGAAGTACGAGCAGGAAATGCACCGCCTGGCCGAAGTCTCGGCCATTGTCGCGCGGATTCAGGTGGACCACCTTGTCTCCGTCCACGCGTTTCAGATTGACAGCGGAATCTATGTGCTGGAAATGGAATGGATCGACGGCTTCGATCTGCTCCACATTCTGCGACGCGAAACACTGGCGATTGTGCATGATGCTGTCAGTGAAACACGTTGGGCTAATATCACTGAACGAGTGATCACAACAGGCGAAGTTGATTGCCGACTCAAACCCGGCATGGCAGTGGCAATTCTGCGTGAATGTTTGGTCGGTATCGCAGCGTTGCATCGTGGCGGCATTATTCACTGCGACCTGAAGCCGTCGAATGTGATGGTGAAACGCACGGGACAAGTGAAGATTATTGATATCGGTTCGGCCTACTGGGTCGGACGTCCGCCAGCAGGTCAGCCGTGTACACTCGAATACGCAGCACCAGAAATTCTGGCAGGGCAACGAGCGACGCCTCAGTCTGACCTCGCCAGTCTGGGCTATATGCTCATTGAAATGTTGTCCGGATCACGTCCGTTCGCGGGTTTGCATTTCGACCAGCTTATGCAGGCAAAACTGAATATCCTTGACCGCCTGCCAGCGTTGCTGCCACTTGAAGAATTTCAGTTCAGTGAATCACTCATTCATTTGCTTCGTGGCCTGTTGCACCCTGATCCGCGAAAACGTTTTACCACAGCCGAAGATGCGGAATTGTCAGAGAAAGGAGCTTCAGGCTTTCTGCGCGAATTAGTAAAAAGCGACATGGCAGACGAATACGGCCTTGAGCTTCGTCGTTGGATCGCTGAACTGGAAGCGAAGCCACGCAAAGAACAGGATAAGGAATTCTACGCCATCCCCGATGGCACCACGCGCATTGCCATCCATTGAACTTCGCAGCACACAAACAAGACACTCCCATTCACATGCGAAGCATGTGACGCATGTGACGCGTGCAGTCGCGGATGATTGTAAAAGCAGCTCCTTTCTGCCGGAAAGGACTGTGTTTGGTAGGTCCTTTCTGCCGGAAAGGACTTTCGCCGTAAGGCGAACCGCGATGGGTCGCACATCCGCTCCACGTCGCCGCATGGCCGTCCTTTCGACCGCAACTCGTCGGGATCGCGGCGTGGCCGCGAAGTCCTGCCAGGCAAGCAGGACCTACCGAAATCGGCGACTGCACACGCATGGGACCGGCCCCTTTTCATGTGCTACACATTTTCCTGCAGTCCGCTAAAATACAGGTCTTTCACCAATGGGGCCGATTGAGCCGATGCCGATTGAGCCGATACAGTTTCAAAGAGGGAAGAGTCAGGTGTACGTTTGTGTCTTCGGAGAATGCCGTTTTTCAACAGCAAGTCCTGATTGCGGTAATAGTGTGCTCTTTCAACGGTGCGGTCGCGAAACACTTTGGCTATGCGGCGCCACCGTTGATTGCCTGGCATGCACACTCCATTCAATAGTCCGAGGTCGTCGAAATGGATCCGTCTCCGCTATCCTTCTCGCCGGGTAGTATTACTGCATTCTTTCAGCCCATCTTTGGTGAAACTCCGATTCTCACGATGTCAAAGGGCCTGGCGTTTTGTGTCGATCGGGGGGTGAGTGCAAGCGTCACGCCCGCGTTGTCCCACGATATCATTTTGAACGGCGAATCGATTGCCTTGAAAACGGTATTGCATGTCCTGGACCACCTCGCTCCGGAACCCGTTCGGGTGTTCCTGGAAACTGACCTGGCTTTGGGGTATGGGTTCGGGGTCAGCGCCGCATGTGCTCTGAGCTCAGCTGTCGCAATCAACCGCCGGTTTAACCTGGGCAGGACTCGCCATGAACTTGGCCTGATTTCCCATGCAGCCGAAGTGGCCTGTCGGACCGGCCTTGGCGACGTGGCCGCCCAATTGTGTGGTGGTGTCGTTTTTCGCCACTGCGAAAATGGACCGCTTGATACGACCGGCATGAAATACGAATCATACCCGAAATTATACTGCCGAAGTTTCGGCGAGTTATCGACACGCGATGTGCTGAGCACCTCATCGGTCGTGACTGCCATCCGCGAAGCCGGTTCCAGGGCTGTCGACTGGCTCACGGAGTCAAAGAGATCAAACGTAACGATCCATGAATTGCTCAACCGGTCTCAACTGTTTGCGAAAGAGACAGGACTTCAAACACATCCAGGAG
Organism: Candidatus Kuenenia sp.; assembly: GCA_043722015.1. Lineage (GTDB taxonomy): Bacteria > Planctomycetota > Planctomycetia > Planctomycetales > Planctomycetaceae > SXXK01. The sequence goes on from JAYSPO010001103.1 coordinate 9,013, forward strand.
TGATTCAGGCTATTCGGAGTATTTGTGAAGCCAACGGTTCCGCTACCATGGTGATGTTGGGACACTCCGTTTTGGCAACGGCACCAAAACATCCTGGAGAATTATGGCGTGAATTCACTATCGATACTCAAGGGACTCGGCTGATCTGATGAATGATATCCCTGATACGCACCCGCGCGCCGCCTCGCTCCGGATTCGTGAACGTCTCGTGAGCGGACTGCATGCAGGAATCGTGACCGAGACAGGGCTGATCGCCCATGGCAGAGGCGAAGCGTTGGATTATCTGCTGGGTGAGAGAACGCACCCGTTTGCCGAAAAGGCGATCGAAGCAGCGGCGGCAACGCTGAGACTTGCCAGGCACCCGGTGATCACGCTGAATGGCAATGTCGTCGCGTTGATCGGCCCGGAGCTTCCCGCATTTGCCGACCGACACCCGTGGCTGAACTTTGAGATCAACATCTTTCACCATACACCAGAAAGGGCGAGGCGGATTACGACCTGGCTTCGCAGCGTTGGTCTGACTCGAATTCTGGACTTTGGTGAGTCTGCTGCGCCAGTGATTCTGCCAGGAACTGACAGCAAACGCAGATTCATGCACCCCGATGGCTGTGCGATTGCAGATGTTGTGCTCGTAGCGCTCGAAGATGGCGACCGATGTAAAGCGCTGGTCGAAAACGGGAAGCAGGTCATCGCCATTGACCTGAATCCGTTGTCTCGAACGGCGCAATTAGCTCAAGTCACTGTCGTGGATGAGCTGACTCGAATGCTTCCCGCTCTCAATCATCAACTTCTGCTGGATGAGACAGTGCCAAAAAGCACGCTCAAACATCGAATGGCGGCGTATGACAATCAGACCGTGCTGCTGGACGCTGCAAAAGCGATTCGGACTGGTTTTTGAGTGTTGATTTAATGGGGTCAGA
>JAYSPO010001104.1:0-1596 GCA_043722015.1 Candidatus Kuenenia sp.
GGTGCCTGGAACTTTGGAGGCATCAGAAGACTTCGCAAAAACCTGACGCCGGAGAGTTCCAGACACTTTTTCAACCAATCCTGGACAGTGTAATTAACGGGGAACTATACTCGACGCGGCCGGAAATGAGTCCCACGAGCGGAGCGGCGTGAGCCTACCGGTAACTCATTTTTGTACCGGCAAGCTGACGCATGCCGCTCGCCAATTGTCTCACTCATGACCGCGCGGAGAATAATCCTGCATGTCACTCAGAACGCCAGGATAGAATGCAACCCGCAGCGAATTCAACACCGCCAGAACGTCGATCAATTCCTGACAGATGGCACCCGCGACGGGCGGAAGATACCCCAGCGATGCCGCCAGCATTCCAATCAGACTCAGCGCCATCCCGCCGACTGCACTTTGCAGAGCGATCGTGCGCATCCGGTGACCGATGTGGAAGAATTCATCGACTTTCTGCAGTGAGCCTTCCAGAATCACTGCGCTGGCCGCTTCGGCGGTCACGTCGCTGGACTGACCAAAGGCCACTCCGACCGTGGCGGCCGTGAGCGCCGGTGCATCGTTGATGCCGTCGCCCATGTACATCGTCTTTGCCTTGCGCGTCTGTTGGCGCACAAGTTCCAGTTTCTGCTCCGGCGACTGGCTGAAATAGACTTCCTGAATTCCAACGGCATCAGCCAGATAACGAACCTCCGATTCGCGATCTCCGGAGACAATTATCACCCGTGAAAAATGATGCTGCGGCAGATGGCCGACAAACGACTTCCCATCTTTGCGCGGTTCATCGCGGAACCGCAGAACCGCGGCAAACTGCCGGTCGATCACCACGACGCATTCCAGTCCTGCCGACTGCGCAGGCAGATCTTCCGGCTTTGCAATCCCGGACGTAATCACTTTCTTCCGACTCGTGACTTCCAACTGGTGCCCGTCCACCAATCCGGTGAGCCCCTGACCGGGAGGCTCGTGGACCTGTGTTGCTTCCGGGATCACAAGGCCTCGCTTCTGAGCGCCTTTCACGATGGATTCAGCAAGCGGATGTCGCGAGTAACGCTCCAACGCAGCCGTCAGTCGCAGCACTTCGTGTTCAGTCACGCCTGGCCGTGTCACACACTCCGTCATTGCCGGACGACCGTATGTGAGCGTTCCGGTCTTGTCAAAAATCGCGACTCGGCACTGATCGATGCGTTCAAGCACGCCGGGGTCACGAATAATAATCCCGCGCCGTGCGCTGAGTGAAATACCGCCGAGAATTGCCACCGGAATGCCAATCAGCAACGGACACGGAGTCGCGACCACGAGGACTGCCAGGAATCGCTGCGACTCACCGCTCAACATCCACGCCAGCACGGCGATCGCCACGGCCAGCGGCGTGTAGAAAGCACCCAGTCGGTCGGCCAGACGCCGCATGCGGGGCTTACGCTGTTCCGCTGCGCGCATGACATCCATGATCTTCGCATAACGAGAATCCACCGCCAGCCGATCCGCATGAATCACCAGCACGGCGTTTCCGTTGATGGCCCCGGAAAAGACGGTCGCTCCGGGAGCCTTCGGCATCAGATACGGTTCGCCAGTCAGATAGGATTCGTCCATCGAGCC
>JAYSPO010001105.1:0-1580 GCA_043722015.1 Candidatus Kuenenia sp.
GTTTGTAGTTCCGCCTTCAGGCGGTTTTTTTGCCGGAACCGCCAGCGAATTCCGGCTGAAGCCGGGACTACGAACAGAATTGGGACTAAATCAACAGTCTGTTAGCGCGTTCCGGCTGATTAAATCAACACCCCGCTAGCAGGCTGTTGATTTAGTCGTAGGGTGCGTGAAGCGGAGCGCAACGCACCATTTTGGGAAAGCGTACGAAACTGGTGTGTTCCGCTCCGCTTCACACACCCTACCTGAATCATTAAATCAACACTCTGCTTGCGCCTTGCCGCTCACAAAACCTCAATTCTGACCGCGTGAGGTATAACTTGTCGCCAGTAGAACCTCGAAAGAAGTAAGCCCGTGTCGGTCGCAGCAGGAAACGCAGGACGGTATTGGTGGATTGCCGGTTGCGCGACAGGCATCCTGGTCGCGTTGGCCGTTGCCGTGGTCAGCCTGCGTCCTGACGACCCGGAACCGTTGACTGCTGTTCATCCTCTGAGCGATCCCGGCCCGATCTCTGCAGCTGAAACGCTGCATGGCCCACAGGATCATGACCAATTTGTCGGCAGCGGTCAGTGCGCCACATGTCATGCGGAAATTTCTGCGGCTTATGAAACGCATCCGATGGCGAACTCGATTTCCCGCGTCACCGATCTTCCAGTCGGCTCTGAGAAGTCATCACGGACCGTTGCTGGACTCACACGCCAGTACAAAGTCGTGATGCAGGACGGTCAGATGTTTCATCACGATGAAATGTTTGATGCCGCCGGAAATTCCATTTTCGATCAATCTGTTCGGATGGATTACGTCGTAGGATCGGGGCGGCGAGCTTTTGCCTATCTGACACAGCAGGGCGAGCTGATGTTTCAGTCGCCTCTGAACTGGTACGCACAGGATGTAAAATGGGATCTGTCACCCGGATATCGACCGGACGACGAACGCCGATTTCGACGGCGAATTACCGACGATTGTCTGAGCTGCCACGCGGGCCTCGTAGCTGCGGTCAAAGACGCGCCCAATCGATATCAGCAGCCTGCTTTTCTGGAAATGTCGATAGGATGTGAAAAGTGCCACGGGCCGGGCAAGCCACACATTGAATTCCACCAGGCCGGGGCTGAGATGGGCGATCGAACCGATCCGATCATCAATCCGGCGCAGCTTGACATCGTCGCACGGGAAAGTGTGTGCAATCAATGTCATCTGCAGTCAGCTGCTCGAGTTCCGCGCTACGGACATTCTGAGTTCGATTTTCGACCGGGTCAGAAGTTTGAAGAAAACTGGACTGCGTTCGATGCGGGGACGGATATCTCCGACGATGGCCGTACGCGGGCGGTGAATCATGTGCAACAAATGCGGGACAGTCGCTGCTATGCTGAAAGCGAAGGGCGACTCGGGTGTATTTCCTGCCATGATCCGCACCGCCTGCCTGCAGAAGATGCGCGGGACGCCTTCTATCGGCAACAATGTTTGAAGTGTCATACGTCAGACGACTGCCGAGAACCAATGCCCCATAGAATCGCACGTCATGATTCATGCATCGTCTGCCACATGCCTCATCGTGATTCAAATAATATCTCGCATGTGACTCA
>JAYSPO010001106.1:0-1694 GCA_043722015.1 Candidatus Kuenenia sp.
GGCTGCAGCAAGCGGTTGATGATAAGCAGATCGGCGATGAAGCCGTCGCTGCCACCGTCGAGGTGCCGTCACGTCCGGCTGCTCCGCCGAAGAAGAAAAAGAAGCGTGACGAATCGCTTCCCGCCAATCTGCCGCGCATCGAAAAGATCGTCGATGTGCCCGAGAGCGACAAAACCTGCGCGACTCACGGTGAGAAAACACTGATTGGCTACGATGTGCGTGAGTCGCTGGTCTATATTCCGCCGCAGCTCGAAATTCGAGTCACCAAATTCCCAAAGTATGCCTGCCCGAATCAACCCGCGTGCAAAGTTACTCAGGCTGAACGTCCTGAAGGACTGATCGAAGGCGATCGATACGACACCAGCGTCGCCGCTGAAATCATCACGGCCAATCTGGGATACCATTTACCGCTCTACCGCGAGCAGGACATCTTCGCCGGCAGTGGCTGGGTGCCTCATCGCAGTACGCTGCTGAATATCAAAACGGCTGCTGCCGAACTGGTGCAACCACTGGTGAAATTCTTCGCGGATGAAGTTCGCAAAGATGATGTCGTTGGGACTGATGACACGGGGGTGACGCTGCTGCTGCCGAAAGTGCTGCCAGCGATTGTTCCGAATGATGTCCGAAGTCAGCGAATTCACGAAGTGCTTTCCGCCGCGTTCGACGGGGACAAGAAACATGTGAAAGCCAAGATGTGGGCCTATCGCGGCTGCACCGTCCCGCTCAATATCTTTGACTTCACAGTCAGCCGACATCGCGATGGCCCCGATCAGTTTTTGATCGATCATAATTTCAAAGGTGTGCTGATCGCCGACTGCTACAGCGGCTACACCGGCATCAGTCTGCGCAGTGATGACGGAATCACGCATGCGGCTTGCAATTCGCACGCGCGTCGCAAGATTTTCGAAGCACGAGCCAATCATCCGCAGGTGGCGTCAGTGCTGCTGGCGATGTTTCAGGAACTGTATGACATCGAAGATCGTGCGCGCGGCCTTGATGCGCTTTCACGTCTGAACCTTCGTCAGCAGGAATCCGCCGCCGTGTGGCTTCGCATGCGCGAATATCTCGACAGTGATCTGGTGAAAAAACTGCTGCCGAAGGAAGCCATCAGTCAGGCGATCGGTTACATCAACAACCACTGGGCCGCGCTGCAGGTGTACGTGTCGAATGCGCATGTGCCGATTGACAATACTTTGACGGAACAATTAATGAAGCAGGTGGCCATCGGTCGAAAAAACTGGCTCTTCATCGGCAGCCTTGCCGCCGGTGGCCGCACGGCCGATCTGATGACACTGGTCAGCAGCGCGATCCGCAACGATCTGCATGTCTGGGCTTACATCAAAGGAGTACTCGACGCTCTGTTGGCTGGCTCAACGGACTACCATTCCCTCCGCCCCGACATCTGGGCCGCCAACCATCCCGATCACATCCGCACCTACCGCAAGGATGAGCGTCGAGACCGCGCCGACCGCAAACAGCGCTCTCGTGAGGAAAGAAGAAACGCCAAAGGCTGAGCTCAACCATTGTCGGATTGCGCTGGTGGACCGAAATACCAGATGGTGCTGCTGTACGCTTACAGATGTTCAGCAAGCCTTTGCAGGAACAATCAACGACCAGCGTTCCAACGCTTCCACTGAACACGCAAAGTCCAACGAGGCCGGATGGGTCAGCAAGCATAAGCAACGCAGTCTGAA
>JAYSPO010001107.1:0-1119 GCA_043722015.1 Candidatus Kuenenia sp.
GACGCAACTGAGACTTCGATTGCGGCCGGAGTGTTGTGACGGGCGTCAGGAACTGTTGAGTATTTCGTAACCGTTCACGCCTCAGAATGGAACCTGCGCAAGGAACCACAGATCAACACAAATTTACACAGATAGAAATCAACAATGAATCTGTGTTCATCCGTGTCCATCTGTGGTTTAAACTGCCATGCTCGAAATGTCGTGAACGGTTACGGTATTTCTGTGGATGCAGTGGTCACGTAGCCATGGCAATCGGGGAAACGAAATCGTCAGGTTTGATTGTGAGAACGCTGCAATCGCACGTATCGAGAACCTTCTCGGCGGTATTTCCAAGCAGAACTCCTTTGATGCCACTGCGGCCCACCGTTCCAATGACAATCAAGTCGGCAGCCTGATGCTGTGAAATCCGTCCAATTTCCTGCCAAGGTGTTCCCCAGGACAAATGCACCTGAATCTGCGTCCGATCAACCGTCAATGATTCCAGAAATACTTCCATACGTCTTGCTGCTTCGTCATTGATCTCCTGTCGGAGGGAACTTCCCTTTGGAATTATCGAGACTAGATCCTCCGGGACATCCTTTTCATCAACGACATGCAGCAGATGAAATTCAGCCCCGGCCTGCTGGGCGAGCCACAGCCCCCTTTTAACAGCTTTGAAACTGACATCAGAAAAATCGGTCGTGGCCAGCACAATTTTCGGTCGCCCGACATGCTCCGCCTTGACAATCCAGACCGCAGCAGGACACTTCCTGATGAGTCGCTTTGCGGTGCTGCCGACAAAGAAGCGGTCCCACTTTGCAAGCCCCCGTGTTCCGGCCAGTACCAAGTCGAAACACTCCGCCTGTACGGCATGCGTAATTTGCACAAACGGCTCCCCGATGAGCGTTCGGAACTTTACGTCGAGATCCATCGCCTCCAGGTCCACGATCATCCGCCGCATCGAAGTGTCGGACCTTTGACTCAACTCTCGCTGATTCTCTTCTCTTTCGCGCGGCCCCCAATGCACCGACATGCTTAGATCGGGAATCGTGTTCGCGAGGACAAGCTGGGCACCTGTCTGGCGGGACAGCCAGACCGATTGACTCCATGCGGCGTTCGAGTATGCAGAAAAATCTGTAG
>JAYSPO010001108.1:0-1344 GCA_043722015.1 Candidatus Kuenenia sp.
GGAAATTTCTTTCGGCACACTTACGAAGGATCAATGAAAGGTAAACCGCGGCATGGTGAAGAGACGCTGGCGATGAATGGCATCACGAAGAAGTTTCAGATCTGCTGGTTCGACGATTTTCACATGAGCGGAGCGATCCTTATCAGCGAAGGGGACGCGCTCGAGCGTGGTTTTTCGGTTTCTGGAAAATACGACTGGGCACCGGGACAACCCCAGGGCGGATGGCGAACGGACTATGAATTGAAGGACGCCGATCATTTGACGATCACCGCCTACAACATCATGCCCGATGGGCAGGAGTCAAAGGCAGTCGAAACGATTTACGAACGGGTGAAGAAATAGCGCCTCAGACAAACGATTGCAGCAGAATCGGAATGCGCGGTCTGGTTCGCTTCGCTCTGTTGACGTTATTCCCGACATGCTGAATCCAAGCGTTCGAAAATGAAGGGATATGAGCATTCAAAGCGGTGAACCGGGGTGGAGCAGGAACGAAGCATGTCGTGGACGTATCACGCCGCTCTTCGCCGCAGTCTACCACGGCACCAATCGCCGCGACCCGGAATCGCAGCCATCTGGCAAATCTGCGTGACAAATCCATCGTCACCTTAGTAGACTCAGTCGTCCCGCTGAGTGCCCCTGATTGATTCCGCAGACTTGCACGCAATCCACGAGGCGGAAAAGTTCAGCACTCGATCTATGCCGCCGCATAGATCGCAATTTGTCAGAACGCAATATCGATCACATACTGGAAGCTCAATCAACGTCATGCCCGTAACACAAGATGACATTCGAAACCACCTTGGAGCTAACAGCGAAGTTTTCGTGCAGATCGCCAGCCCTGAAGACGGCAGTCCAGAAATTGCCTGGGGAGACACCTTCTTCTATGCGCGTGGTCTAAACGGCGAGCCCCCAAAGATGCCTTTTGCAACAATCGTGACCAAGGACTACGAAAACTTTGACTGCGACTCCAAACTGAATCGTGGCGGACTGTTTCGCCTGAACATAGAAGTCGGAAAAGAGAAATTTCTGGAGCTCTTTGGCGTCAAACCTGGAGAATTCGAACATCAACGCGATGAATTTGACTTTGCGTCAATTGACAGGATCTTCCCGCACCCGATTTACGGCTCCTATGGCTGGCTGTCAGTGATCAATCCAAATCACGAATCCATGGGCGTGATAAACTCGCTATTGGACTTCTCGCTGAAGCAAGCACTCAGGCGCAGGGCAACCTCGTAGCGACAATGGCGGCGACTGTCAGGTCCGAAAAGCTGTCCTACAAAGAGTCCAGGATGCATCACGAACCGATCCATGCAGTTGAGAAGTTGACGCGACACATACGCCTGA
>JAYSPO010001109.1:0-4766 GCA_043722015.1 Candidatus Kuenenia sp.
CTGGGACGACACACGCCACATTCATCCGAAGTGGCCAAGTCGAACCGGACATCATCCGACCATCGTAGTCCCCTCTTCTCAGAAGAACGGACGTGTGCAGGAAATTCCGATGTTGCCAGGTATGGAAACGTTACTGGCTGCGATTCCCAGTCGTGAACGCAAGGGTTGGATCGCCAATCCCCTGCCGATGGCTGGCGATCTCAATGCCAATCCGGACGCATTCCATCCGGCAAAAAAGGACTTGGGTGTGTTGGCACTGCGTTACAGCAATTGTTCAATTGCCGCAGCGTGTGGAGTATCTGAAATGGCGGTTCGCAACTGGCTCGTCGTCGAAGGAATTGTGCGAGCAGAGGCGTTCAAAAGCAGTACCGGTGAAATTCCTCAGAAAGACATTGCTGCGATACGACTGCGTGCTGAGAAGCGTGCGTTACCTTCTCACTCACAGCTGGAGCAGGATCGTCTGACGAAGGAACGAGTCGGTCGTGTGATTGCAATGATCGGGGAGGAAGCTGGCATTGTTGTCCAGCAAGCCGACTCCAGAACCGGGCATCGGCAGAAATTTGCCAGTGCCCATGACCTGCGTCGCGGTTGTGCTCAGCGGCTGATCAATCTGGGAGTCTCAGCAGAGGCACTCAAGCTGATCATGCGGCACAGCAGCTTCTCGACAACAGAGAAGCATTACGGCGCACTGCGTTCCGCCCAATCGGCCGCCACAGAGGTGGCCGAGAAACTCGCTCATGCACGAAACAGTGCATTAGTGGGGGGATTAATGGGGGGAACAGAAGGAGCTCAGCAGCTTTCCGCTGAAGAGCTCGTGAAGCTAAAGTCTTTGCTGAAAGCACTTTAGGTTAATGCACCCGGTAGGGCTCGAACCTACAACCTTCGGTTCCGAAGACCGACGCTCTATCCAATTGAGCTACGGGTGCGTGTTTTGAGTTGGCGGATTTTGCGCTGCCTTCAACACTCCGGCGGGAGTTTATCGGATTTTTTGGGTCAGGCAACCCGGCGGGGCATTGATGACGCAGTTCCGGGTGTTTTTTTTTCTGCTGGAGTGATTTCAGACACTGGCGGAATGAGAGGCGTTCGCGGTCTTTGATTGTTTTCTGTCACGCCACCATTCAAACGCAATCGGAAGGACAGAAACGAAGATGATGCCAAGCATCACGAGCGAGAAGTATTTTTTGACGATCGGGAGATTTCCGAATACATAGCCGCCAACAAGAAACAGCCCAACCCAAATGATCGCTCCGCTGACGTTAAACATCCAGAATCGGAAATAGTTCATTTTTCCGGCTCCGGCCACAAATGGTGCGAATGTGCGTATGATGGGAACAAAACGCGCAAGGAAGATGGCCTTTCCTCCGTGCCGTTCGTAGAACCTCTGAGCTTTCAACAGATGTTCCTTGTTGAGCAACCTGGATTTTTCGCTGTGGAAGATCTTCGGTCCCATCATTCGGCCAATGCGGTAATTCACCGCGTCACCCATGATTGCAGCGACAGTCAGCAACACAAACATCAACGGCAGGCTGAGACCTGTTTCCGGCAACGCCACGAGTGCACCGACGGCAAACAGCAGCGAGTCGCCAGGTAGAAACGGCGTGACGATCAACCCCGTTTCGCAGAAAACGACAGCAAACAGGATCACGTACATCCAACCGCCGAGCGAATTGGACAGCGTCGACAAATGCTTGTCCAGATGCAGTACGAGATCAATCAAATACGACAGCGACTCTTTCACGAATAACTCTCCGGCATAGCGCAGACTCAATCAGAATACTCAACCTGGCATGGCAACAACGCTGGACTCGTGTGCTGCATTCAGCGTACGTCCGACGATTTCTTTCGCCGGACAGGATTGCATTCTGTTGAACGTTGCTAAAAAGCAACAGACTGATTTTGACGATCCTGTGGATTGTCCCATGGACGGATTCACGGTGTGCCAGCTTCCGGCCTGCCAGATTTCCGGAGACCTGCAGGCCGGACCTGGCAACGCGAGTTCTGGCAACGCTGCATTGCCGGGATTCAATTCGTTCGGTCCGGCCTACCGAAATCCGACGCAGCATCCACGCGCTGGACGCCTGACCCTCTTCATTTGCCCTTCCTTCGTTTGTTCGCTAAGACTCCACCCCATGCGAACGGTGTCTGTCCTGATGATCCTGTTGATTCTCGGGATCGCGGTACGCCTTGGCGGAGGGTGGCTTCGTTCCTCGGATCTGACTGCCGACCACGACGGCTACCTGGCCCATGCAGAGATGGTCGCCAATGGCAAAGGATTTGCCGGCCCGTATTCGCATCGTCCGACTGCTTTTCGTCCGCCTGGCTATCCGATTGCACTCGCGGGGCTGGAAGTTTCCGGAATGCCGGATTGGGCGAGTGTCGCGATCATCAATGGATTGTGCAGCATCGCCATTATCTGGCTTTCATGGATCCTTTGCCAGCAGCTTCAGTTGCCGCCAGGTGTCTCGATTTTCGCCGTCGCAATCACCGCTTTCGACCCGCTGCTTGTTCGCTACACGATTTTACCGATGACGGAAGTCCCTGCAGCAGCGATGTTGACCGGAGCCGTGGTGGCGTTGAAGGCTGCCGATCTGCGTGGTAATCTGTCTGGCGATAAAAGGCAAGCATTTTGTATTCTTTCAGGTGTACTCTTCGGACTGGGTTCGCTGGTGCGTCCGATTCTGTTGGTGTCCTGCGCGATGCTGGTTCTGTCACGATTAATGCACAGTTTGACAGGCAGCGAGCGTTCTCGCAGAAACGCGGCGATTTCGATTTTGCCGATGATTGCGGCAATCGTCGCCATTTCTCCGTGGATCATGCGGAATGCCATGCAGTTTCGAAATTTTATTCCAGCGACGACACACGGTGGATACACACTTGCACTGGGAAACAATCCGGACTTTTATCGCGACGTGATTGACGGCGATGTTCCGTTCCCCTGGCCCGGGCCGCAACTGGATGCGTGGCAGCAAATGATGATCGCTACTGCTGCGGCGCAGGGTATTCCGATCGACAACGAACCGGCTCAGGATGCCTGGTACTATCAGCAGGCCGTCGCTTCAATGAAGACTCAACCCTTGAGTTTCTTCAAGTCCTGCCTGCTGCGTTTGCGGCGATTCTGTGCAATTACGCCAGGCTCGGACGATGGCTTGCCGCGCAATGCCACAAGTCTGATTGCCGTCTGGTACGGCCTGATCTGGATCGGGGTCGCGGCGGCAATTGGCCGATCGATTCCAGCCTTGCGTGGAATCCTGCGATTTCGCTCGGAAAAACGCATTCCGTCAGACCACAGCCTTGCAGACTTGTGGCTGATCGTTTTGTCCTTCATGCTGCTGCATTCTGTCTACTGGACTGATACCCGAATGCGGGCTCCGGTAATGCCTTTCATCTGCATCATTGCCGCAGTCGGCTGGCAGTCGTTGTTCAATTTTGTCTCTCACCGCCTCTACACCAAAACATCATTTGAGCCAAGAATATGATTTGCATATCTGTGACACCGACTTCGCGCACGCTGGCTCCTGCAGATCTGCTCAACGCATCGCGAAAGTGCGACCTCATTGAATTGTGCCTTGATCACTTTATCAATGAACCGAACGTTGGCGAATTGATCAAGATGGTGGACAAGCCGATGTTGGTCTCCTGTCGCCGCGAGCAGGATGGCGGAACATGGAAGGGCAGCGAATCGCAGCGGATGCAGTTGCTGCGGGAAGCGATTGTCGCAGGTCCGGCGTACGTCGAACTCGACCTGGAAATGGCCGAAAAAATTCCTCGATTCGGTCAGACGAAACGAGTCATCGCCTACACAAACCTCAATCGTCCACTTTCAAAGATCGACGAAATTTTTGCTCAATGCTGCAAAGCGAAGGCTGATGTCGTTAAGTTCACCTGGCTCACGGAAGATCTCGACGGCGCCTGGCCACTGCTGGCGGCAGTCACACAACCTCGGGAAGTACCGATTGTCGGAATTGGATTTGGTCGGTCGGGACTGACTTTCTCGTTGCTTGGGCGCAAGTACGGTTCGCCATGGATTTACGCCGCGCTGGAACGCGGGATGGAGGCATTTGCGAAGCAGGCAACTGTTTGGCAGTTGCAGGAAGACTATCACTGCGGAGAAATCAATTCCAAAACTCGCTTTGTGGGAATCATCGGTTACGGAGATTCCGAAAACATCGCCGCACGAGTTTTCAATGCGGCATTTTCTTCGATGGAAAAACCTATTCGTTGTCTTCCCTTGCTGCCCGGCGATCTTTCAAAGTTTCTGAAAATGCTGGAGAAAATGAAAATCAACGGGCTGATCGTCGACCCGGCATACGATGGAGACCTGACTTCTCTGGCTGCATCGCGCGACGAGTTGGCCACGGCATCAGACCGTATTGATGTGCTCAAGGAAGGCACCGGCGGCTGGAGGGGGATTTGTACCACGTTTGAAGCCGTCGAAAAGGCTGGCGAGGCTGTCACCGGCAGTGCTGAATGGGCGTCACGTGGTTCCGTGACGGTCATCGGCAATAGCCCGCGAGCCCGCGGGGCGGCGATTTTCTTCAGCCAAAAGGGAGCGGCCGTAAGCATCGCTGGTCCCTCCGACAACACCGCGGCCTCGATGGCACGTGCTATCGGCGTGCGGCACGTGGGTTGGAACGCAGTACATGATCTGCGGACGGACACGCTGATTCTCGCAGACTTCGGAATGCCGTGCGGTCTGGCGAAAGGGCAGGTGAACCCGATGATGATTCGTGAACGAATGACAGTGGTCGATCTGACGGTTGGATTGC
>JAYSPO010001110.1:0-1006 GCA_043722015.1 Candidatus Kuenenia sp.
TGACAACCTGGTCACCGATTTTGGCGATGGTCTGCGGATCAGTCCCGGCGTTGACCCTGGCGTGGAAGGCTCCGCGGAACTCGTCGGGAACTGGCTGGCCTTCGGCACGGACGACGCATTTGAACTCGACGGCCAAGGCCATCAGTTGCTGATCCAGGACAATGTCGTCATCGATGTCCATGAAGGAGTCAGTCTGAGTCCGCTCACCGAAGGACCGGTCTCGATCGTCGGCAATCTGTTTTGGAATCCAGTGGGTGGACTGAACGGATCGCAACTGAAATTCATTCCGCCAGAAATACACCGCGGACCGGCATCGCGAATTCAGCGTGTGACGGTGGCAGACAACGTCTTTTGTGGGGAATGGTTGTCGTGGCGCGGCGATGTTTCGGTGCAGGATGTCGTCATTCGGCGCAACGTCTTTCAGATCGATCATCAAATGAGTCCCCCCTGGCCGGCGGGTGTTGCCGAGGAAGCGAACGTCTATCGCGTGCCGCGCGATGCCACCGTCACGACTGCGGCCATGTTCTTGGAATCTCTGGCTGGAGACGGCCGAAATCCAGAGGCTGCTCTGACCGCTCGCGCGATGAAGAAATTGCTCGTTCGTCGCCCCGGTCCCCTGTGGCTCAACTGGGAAAACCATCCGACGACCAAACGCCTCCTACAGCTCACCCGGGCAGATTGAGTTTGGCAGAATGTCCGCAGATTTCAGTCGTGAATCGCCATCAGAACTGCACGTCCATGGCGGTCAGCAAAACGGCTCAGGTCTGGGCCAGCGCTGTCGATTGTGGGTTTTCAGTTGTGTCGTGTGGTGGGGAATGGGCTGGGCGATTGGCTGGATTCTGGACGCCGTGCTCTGGCAAGTCAGCTTCAACTATTTGTATTCACCGCACGAATTCGTACGGCGTTACTTGTCGTGGTCACTCGCGGCCGCGACGATCACGGCGGCGGTGGCGACAACCGGTCGGCGTCCGGTGGCGGGTGTTGTTCCGATATTACGGTCTGCGGC
>JAYSPO010001111.1:0-8960 GCA_043722015.1 Candidatus Kuenenia sp.
TGCTCGATGACTCCAATACACAAGTTGTCCTGTTTGCCTTCGCTGTCGGAAGTGGACTCATTGAACATGTTGCACGAATTCCGGCCATCATCCAGATCATCAAAGGCGAAGCTGCACTGACGGTCGGGAATGAATCAGTCGCAGGCAAGCCGGGTACATGGATTCAGATGGCTGCAAAGACTCCGCACAGCATCAAGGCAGAATCGCCGGTTGTGATGCTGCTGACGGGTTGAGCCCAGAATGACAATGCGTGGCCGGATTCGTTAACAGACTGCAAAGCAGGAACATTCTGACAGCAATAGTGACGAACGATCAATCCGACAGTTGTTCCGCTCATTTCACCCTGGCGAACAACAGAGTTCAAACTTAAGCCATCTGTTGCTGAATCCGAAGCTGGACCTTCGCTGCTGTAAGCTGCAGAGACGGACGGAACCAGCAGCAGCAGGACATGAAGATCTTGACTGCGACAAAGCCTCTGAGAGCCCCGTAGAACGCATGAGACCAAAGATTGACGGTCAGAGCGGATTGCAGGCATTACTGCTGCCTCAGCTACTCCTGAAGCCAAAGCTGTTGCGTGCGGTGTTGAACAGGCGTGCTGCCATTCAATACTGCCTGATCTTTGACACTCCAAAAGCCAGACTTGATCAGCCTCAAACGAAAAGCGGCAGACGATCACCTGTGAGAGGAACCGTCTGCCGCATGCAAATCAATACAAGTCAGGTCAATCCGAGGTTATCTTCGTAATCATCTTCAGTCTCAGTGCTTGCTGACAAATTGACTTCGACATCCATCTCAGGTCCTTGAGCCTGTGACTCATCCAGAGTCATGAGAGTGTGAGGATCGCCGTCACTGAACAAAAGTAAATCATTTGTTTCAGCAGTATCATCGTCCGAGGTGGATGAGGTGGACGTGGGGGACGTGTTTTGACTCAAAGTTGTAGTTTCAGAAAAAACAATTTCTTGTTCTGGTTCAGAAGGCTGTGGTAAAAGTGGTCCACCATGTCCACCATGTCCACCAGCCCCCTGTACATACCAGCAGTTGTTGCCATTATTCTTCTTTGTGGCGAGGCACTGTCCATTGATCAAGCGCCCTTTGAATCGCTTTAGCTTGGAACCAAGTATGGTTGAGGTAACTTTTGTGATTGCACAGCCGCAAAGAACTTCGATCGCTTCTCGGAGCATTCGGGCATAGATCTGAGGTATCGAACTGTGTTGCTGACTGCAGTCATCCAACATTTGTGACACACGCATGCCCTCTTTGCCCGGATCCGCATACTGCAATGCGCTCAACATCTGACGCAAGGTCTGTGTATCCTCATCGACAGAATCACAGAACTCTTCACGTGTTTCACCAGGATCAGGTAATCCACACCAGACGATCGAATTCCTGACAAGGTCTGACCATTCTTCGAATGACCCCCACGACGGAAGATGTTGATCTGGCCGTCCGGCTGCAATATATCCCCGGAGAATCGTCAAAGCTGCCGTCAGCAGGCCGGTACGATTGTCACGTACATGCTTCAGTATGTCGGGATATTTGAAATCATTTCGAGTCTCAGGACGCTCCAGCGGCGACTCCAGCCGAATATGACACACTCTGCGAGCCATGTCACCAACCGGCACAACATTGTTGCCGGATGCAAACCATGCGATCCTCAGTGCCGCCTGAATCAATTGATTATTCCCCAGCTGACGGTCCCTCCACAGCTGGCCGGTCAAAGCTGCATCCATTGCGGCACCCCCAAGGGTCGCAACATTGTCCAGCAACACCATGCGAATGTCGTGTTTGACAAACGCAGTGATCCGTTTACGCATTTCTTCATCGGATGATGTTTCGGTGGTCCGGCTGGCAAGCTGGCCCGTGACAATGATGCTGATCATGTCGGCCAATCGAGACTTGCCGCTGCCACGGACATTGGCATCGAGCAAGAAGAGCGGCCCGACCACTCCTGAATGCGCTTCACATGCCAGCGGAGTGAACAAACCTGCTATCCAGGCAGACCGACAGGCTTCGTTCAGGAACGGAAAATCGATGACAGGATCCAGCAGATCAACGACAGCCTGGGCAACTTGTTCTGCCGAGGGGAAGTCTGAGATTGCCGGAAATGAGTCGATCAAATCGAGGTAGATGCCGCTCGATGAGTCATAGCCAAGCGACTGCAGTACAGTGCCGTCTTGACGCAACAACGGGCAAGTCACGATGCCGTTGAAAGGTTGAAGCCCAGTCCAGCTACCGCCATCAGCAATAGCCTCAGAACACCAGTTCGGAACGTGTACGCCGGATTTCCAGCTGCTGCCGGCTTCGCTTGCAGGATGAAACGTACAAGTCTCACTGATAAGTTCACGCAAAGTTGACCTGCAAAGCTCTTTGATCTGCTTTCTCGATTCTCCATTCACCTGGCGATCCACGATCATCGCAACGCGACCGAAGTGATCATAGATGTCACCTCGGTTGGCAAGTGCCTGGCGAACCTGATCGTTGACGGACTTTTCATCGGTGGTCAACTCAATGGCGATCCGCGATGTTGCGTCGTCATCGTCGTTTTGCATTCCGTCTTGATCAACTATCCCATGGGCCTTGTTGTACTTCGTTTCGCGGACATGATCGGCCGCTTTATCCCACGTGCGGTCAAAATAGGACTCACCGCACTCAGCGAATTTCCCAACTGTCCGGCACCGCATCCAAACCTGGGATTTGGCTATTCCCTTTTCGATCGCCCAGGCACTAAGATGAAAATCGGCCTCGGATCGAGTCCCCTGCCTTGCCGTTTGGCAGAGAAGAATCTTGCCCTCAAGAGTATCTGTTTTGGCAGCAGTCAAGTTGCGAAGAGCCGGTAAAGGTATGGCTGCTACAGCATCCCGCTTTACCTTTGCTGGTGCCTGCTCAGCAAATGATGCAAACACTTCGAATGGGTATCGTCGTTCTGGATCCAAAAACACAAGTTCACATGGCTTTGGCGAATCTCCATTGCGTTCATTTTTCCGGTTCATAGTGCCAGGCAACCGGAGCAGTCGCGAGAGATCCTGCGTATGGTCACCATGAATTGCAGCGGCGATTCCTTGCAGTGTGTCCTGGACCCTTAAAGCAATGTCGGTCAGTTCCGGTCGGTTTGCCAGGATTGGTCGTCCCGTTTCGGGGTTATCCAGCCAGACTTTGTTGTCATCGACGATCATGTATCTGATCGGCCGGTTCTTGCCATTAATCAATGTCCATTGCTGTTGCACGCCGATTGCTGGTGCTCCAGTCAGTATCGGCTCTGTCAACCACCAGTAAAGATGGCAGCCATTGCCCGACGAAACAATCATCGTCGGTTCAGGCAGGCTTACAGCTTCGATCCGTTGCTGAACCTCTTCGACGGTGCAATGATCGACGTCAGCCCACAAGACACGGACAATTGCAATCTGCCATGCGAGCTCGAATGAGCCTTCACCAGACTGCCGGGGACACACGCCAATGAACACGTTGCCGCGTTGGCCGGAGATTTCTTCGATCTTTGGTGGCAGAGCTACCTGCAGCCACTCATCTACTGCTTTCGTTGCACTCAGATCGTAGATGACGCGTGAGTGCTTCTTGCCATTTTCAGTCCATGTCTCGATCGGCCGGAGCGTCACGAAGTCGTTCGGATCATAAATTGCCTGAAGGTAGGCGTTGGATTGAACATCAAAATGCATTACCATGAAATTGCAGCCTTGCGAGGTTCGCTGAACCAACAGCGAACGGGAGAAAAGACGGGGCCGACCCGGTTTTCGAATCGAGTCGGCCCCATCGGAAAAGTAGATTTGTTTTGCTTTGTCTTTCGACAACGGACGGTTGTCGAACTCGGTTGCGCGGGAAGGGGCATGCGTTGATAGCACATGCCCCCTCTCTTTTAGCGCTGTCTACGTCGCGTCAGTTTCAGTCGGAACTGGACTTGCACAGTCATCGTTGGCATTTGCTGACGGTGATCTTTTTTCTTCATCGCATGCGATGCGGGCATTGGCATCCGCCAGCACGATCTCGGCGAGCTGATCGCGGCGCCGAGTCAGGCGTTTTGCATGCTCGGCATGTATTTGGTGGGCCGCGATAAACCCCTTCGCTACGGCAGGCGACAACGGACCGAACTTTTCGATGACCTCTTTCGCGTCTTTCAAATTCGTCTCGAATCTTCGCCATGCTGCCGTATCGGATCCGGCGAGTTCCTCAACCAAATCAACAATTGATACCATCCCCGCTGGTGTTCGCGGTTGGGTTTTCGAGTTCTTACGTTTCGTCATTGGAATTGTCCTAGTAATTCATATCGTGTTGTGTTCGCACCTCTACATTGGGAGCGAACGCTGTTGTGTAACCCCCACTCATCTTGCGTAGATCTCACGAGGCGGAGGAGGTCGACCACACGTGCTATGCATTGCCAGGCGTCGTAGGAGTGTTGCTGTTGCAACTCGGGAGCTGGCACGGTGATTGTTGGCGGGGCTGAAGTTCACGATTGACGCCTCCGATCTTTGTGGCCTCGCACGCCGATCAGATACGATGTGAGCATTCGGCCTCGGACGGTTGAAGGCAAGCCACCTGTCTGAGTTGCTGTTATCCATTCTTTGTTCCTTTTCTACTTGTTTATTGATCTGAATGTTTTTAGTAACATGTTTGAACCAACTATGATTGGACTCATCACGTGTGGATTTCGCGTCCGCACTTGGCGTCGCCTTTCTCACCGGCTGCCGTTCATCCACGAGCTTGGTGAAACACGACGTTCGCAGCACCTCTTTGGTGTTTTTGAAGCGAACTTTTGTGTCCCGCTAATACCTCTCGCGGGACCGTAACAGCATTTTTGGGAGACGGCGTATTGCGTCTGCGGAACCACAGCACAATCACAGACGCAGTGGCGTCCCACTGGCTGGGCGAGCCGTCCATCAGCGCGACCAGCGGCTGTTTCGGTTGCAGCCGATCGGGAATCCGTTGACTGGCCCAGCTGAACGCTTCGATCTGGCCTGACACCATTTCCGGCTCTTCGCCCAGATCACGTTCGCGGGCGAAACGCGCCGACAGTTGTTTCGTCACTGGAATCGGACGAGGCTCGCGATCAGTGGAATCTTCAGGATCGCGAAACAGGGCCGCGATGATGTCGGCAGGCTTCCGCACATAACGATCCACCGAATAGACACAGGCGAGCGTTGCCATGCGACGATTTCCGACGTTCGTCAGGATCGAAGATCGGCACGCGAGCCAGATCCGGCTTGACCAGCGGAACACCCTTGCCATCACCCGTGAGAATCATCAGCTCACCTTCCTCTTCGACGGGCGGAGCGGCCAGTTCGTCGAGATACTGCTCCGCCTGCCAGCCGACACGCTGATTGATTCGTTCCAGGGTTTCCTTGGACAGCGCTTGCCGCATCACTCGCGCGATGCCGTCCAGCGATTGATCAAATGCCTGCTCAACACAGAAGCACTGCGAAAATTCGTCAAACAGGTACGACGCATATCCCGGCGGCAACTGCATCCGGGCATCGACCGGACGCAGTTCAATCTTCCTCTTCGGCCCGCGAGCGTAAACGTATGCCTGAATCTGAAACAGCCCGAAGACGGTCTGAAACGGACGATTCACCGGTTCGGCACTCCGCTGGAGCGTCAGGCCGTCGTCCGTGGTGACCGTTGCTCCCAGATCCCCGTCACCCTGCAGAGCGATAAGCAACCCCGTGCCCAGATTCGCCATGCGATGGATCAATTCATGCCATTCCAACTCGAACTCATGAAATGCCATCCCCTTCTCTGCGGCCCTGCGAATCCACTCGTCCATCTTTCCTGCCATGTCGGACAGCGAATCTACCGATCCATTCAATGAACTGCACTTGCCATTCCCAGCCGCTTTCGAGATGCTCATCACGCGGCCTCCTTGCCTTTGAAGAATGAAGTTGCGATACCTCCATCTTCGCACAGAGGCCGTTTTTATCCGCCCTCAGTTCCAATGCCCAGATTTACTCAGTCACCCCAGTTTCAATGCGGCCTGCCAGCCACACCCGTTTCCGGGTGCGATATACAGGCGAAGTAATGCGTCTTTCGTTAAACGACCAGAGCTGGCACAACCTTGAAATGAGACTCGCAGCGGCCAAACAAAGACGAAACATTATGAAAGAAGAAATCTGCAGTCAGGATCTCGCTCGTCACGGATTCGGGTGGCTTGCTCGGAAGGCCGTTGCGTTTCACGAGGCACAATTCCGTGCGGTGGCGGATAAGATCCGGAATTTGTCATTCCAGCAGCACAGATTGGATAACTCGGTTCTGACCGACAAAGAAGCTAACTATACATGGCAAGCAGCACAGGAAAGTCGCAACAGAGTCCGTCAGGACATTGTCGAATGGCTGCCCCCAGCAACATGGCGACCAACGGAATCGACGTATTTGTGCCAGATGCCCCGATTCTTGGCTGAACACGGCACGGTGAGCCGTAAACTAGAATTCCGGTGCGGCCCCGCGGTTACTTCATTTGCTACTGAACCAACGAGAACCCTCTTCGCGCCCACCCCAGCGCGATGTCCAATTCGACAAACAGGTCCAATTAGAAGGTCCAAATGTGGCCAAGAGTAGGTCCAATTAGAAATCCGCGTTGCGAAAAACACTGCAAAAAGAGGACTTTTGGAAGAATGTCAGGAAGCCCCCCGCCTCCATTTGTTGTGATTCGCAAGTCCTTAAATATCAAGGACTTACGAGAAATGAAGACCGGGGGGGGGTGATTACCCCCGGCTTCCTTCTGAATCCTCACTCGACGTGCGTCGCTTGATTGCTCGTAAACCTTGTTCATGCAAGGGTTTAATATTGCACAGGTTGAGCATTTCCGATGCGGCTCGACTCCGGAGTTGAGTCGATCTGAACCGCAAAAATGCAGCGTCCATGCAGCGCGCCGTTCAGGTGGCATACTTTCGCTCGCCTGTAAACTCAACCAAAACCAGCATCCGCACGAACAAGTCGGTCAGCCTCATGGAGTCGCGGAACGAAACGGTTGTTTTTCCGGATACCGCTTCAATCGCGTGTTGAGGTCTGGCTTTTCGTTCTCATTCGAAAAGAGTTCGATGGCCTTCGTTTGCCACTTCACGGCGGCCTCGAAGTCGCCAGATTCTGCGCAAGCTGCGGCGAGAGTGTCGATGATCATCAGGTCTTTCCATTCGGTGAGCTCGCAACCCTTGGTCGCGAATTCCACCGCGATTTCGCCGCCTCGTAGTTTCGCGTTCGGATTTGTTGCCAGCGACCATGCAATATCGGCGCAACCACAAGCGTCGCGGCTCACGCAGTTTTTTTAGGGGTTCTAAACTTTCACAAAGCGCTACGGCATCACAAAATGATGTCCTTCCGGTTTCACTGTCAGCACAGGGCACGGGGCCTTGCGTACGATGCGTTCGGCGACGCTGCCCATGAGGATGTGCATCAGACCGGAACGGCCGTGCGTCCCGATCACGATCAGGTCGATTTCGTTTTCGCGAGCGTAGTCGATGATTTCCATGAACGCCGCCCCAACCCGCACTTCACGCACGACGGGTTTTCCATCGTCCCAGCCATCCGGCGGTAGTTTTTGCAGCATGGCCTTCGCATCTTTCACCAGTGATTCCGATTGAGCCTGCATCGTCTCGATCGAGAATGCTGCAGCCTCAGGGACCAGCATGGCGGGATCGGGCACGATATGCAGCAGGTGCAGTTCGGCTCCAAAGCGAGCCGCAATCGCACACCCATACTGCATCGCAGGACGGCTGAACTCACTGAAGTCAGTCGGCACAAGAATCTTATCCAATTTGATCATCAGCATTCTCCTATTGAGGTGGCATTTGAATTGACAACATCGCAAAACCAATCACTGTGGCTGCTGTCAGCAGCAGTGTGATCAGCAGCCCGACTCCATACACCGTCTGAATTCCGTCGTCCGGAAGTTCTTTGCGATGCAGTAACTTTCGTACAACAACCCCGCACACCCACGCCCAATGCAGCATGACGTGCACGACGACTCCGAAGCCAAGGACACACAACATGCCAAACTGAAGACTGCACCATTGGCCGTAATTCATTCCCCACAGCAGCCAGCCCTTCGCGGCAACTCCCGGGGGAAATACAAACTGAACTATCACAGCTGTGATCGACAATGCCACAAATGTGAGCATCAGGATTGTATCCAGCCAGAAATTGATCACCGTGCGAGAGATTCTTAAACCCTTCGACGCTTCCCCTTCTGCATGAATCAAAGTGTGTTGAGATGCCATATTTGAAAATCAAGGTTCTCGACAACCAGCGGCTCATCTTTTAAGTGTTTTCTTTTCTTTTCTTTTGGCTACTTGATCTCTGCACTTCCCGCCGGACAAACAGGACAGCTTTGCACACTATTTGTCTGTTCCCCATTCGCAGCGAACACGATGCCACGAGCTGCCGTCATCAGACCCGTAACGACAACACTGACAGCCGCAACACGGATGAGTTTTCTGCGGATGCCAATCGTCGCTAACGATAACCCTGCCCCGGTCACCAGCATAACAGGAATTGTCCCAAGTCCAAAACACAACATGATCAGCACGCCTTTTGCCACACTGCCGGAACTGGCGGCGAGGGCCAGAAAGCTGTAGACCAGCCCACACGGCAGTAATCCCGTCAGCAGTCCTGCGATAAAGACGCCGGCTGAAGAACGGCCCTTGAAGAACTGACTGAAAACCGTGCGTGTCACGCAGGGTAATCCGGATCGGCGGCGAACGCGCCATGACAGCCAACCCGCAGCGTGCAGCCCCTGAATGATCAGCAACAAACCTGCCAGAATTGCGAACATAGCCTGCAACCAGATGGCATTGCCCTGCGACTTCAAAAATTTCGCTCCGATCGCGGATGCCATGACGCCCAGAAACATGTACGTTAACGTTCGCCCCAGACTCCAGCATCCCTGCCGCAGCAACGCCTCTGTGACCGATCGAGTCCCCAGACTCATCGTCGCCGCAATGCCGCCGCACATGCCGATGCAA